>JAYELL010000091.1:122855-142463 GCA_034717495.1 Chloroflexota bacterium
GCAGCCAGAGGACGGAAGCGGCGGTCCTTGGTCGGGTGGTCGGCGGTCTTCCGACGGCAGACTGCAGCCAGAGGACGGAAGCGGCGGTCCTCGGTCGGGGGCCAGATCTTCAGGCTACCTCGACGCCTGCGCTGCACAAAAAACGCTTGTCCTTTGCATTGGGCTATGGTATACTCGGAGCGTTGTATGAGCGTAACTATTATTGACCATGATCTCTGTACCGTGGTAGAGGCCCATGGTTCACTGGACCGGCGGGGAGCTCATGAGCTTGAAACCGCCCTCCGGTCCTTAATCGAAGACCAGGGGGTTGCCTGCATCGTGGTTGATCTGTCGGATGTTCCCTATGTCAGCAGCGCCGGCCTGCGGGTGTTGATTAGTGTGGCGCGGCGGCTGCGGAGTGAGCAAACAGGTGGCGACCTTTATCTGGCATCACCCAGCGATCGGGTTGTTGATACCCTGGATTTAGCTGGTCTTCAGCCGGTTTTTAATCTTTACGACAATCGTCAACAGGCTTTGCGGCAGATCGAATGCCTTGACCCGGATTCTGCCCCGGAGGACAAGCCGGTTGACAGACAGCCTGATTCTTCCGAGGATGAGCGACCTGGCGAATGAACCTTTCTCTTCTTGACGCAAGGAAAATGAACTCATGTCAGATACGGTTGTTGAACATGCCCAACTGAAGCGCTGCGATCTGCTGACGCTGCATGGCCGCATCGACGGCAGCAAAGCCCCTGCTGTAGAGGCCGAGCTAAAGGAAATCACCGACGCAGGGCGCTATCGCTTTGTTATTGATTTGACCGATGTAGCCTATATCAGCAGTGGTTTTCTGCGGGTGCTGATCTCGACGTTAAAATCTGTCAAGCGCTGGAACCGGGGCAATATTCATCTTGCCGGCATGTCCCCTCGCATCAGGGATGTCTTCGATCTGGCCGGACTGCTGCCCCTGTTTCAGGTTTACGACACGGTACCAGAAGCGGTCGGCGACTGGTAAACGCCAACGGTGTGGTTGGCCTAAGAGACCGTAGGGCGTTGTTGCCCGGACAGACCGCCAGTCCAGCGACGTGGAGGCCAAAAGGAGGGCTCCGGATACTGGGTGGCGGTCCTTTGTTTTATGGAATTATTGCGGGAGTCAATCAATGGCGCGAACTGAGGACCTGGTCATCAGTAGCGATCTGGATCAATTGCCTCGGGTTCTCGATTTCGTGCGCGAGGCCTGTAGGCTTGCAGCCATGTCGAACGACGATGCATTTGCATGCGAACTGGCGGCAGATGAGGCATGTACCAATATCATGGAGCATGCCTACGGAAGTTCCGGCGATGGAAAGATTAGAATCCAGTGCAGGTGTGAGGAAGATCGATTTTTTCTTATCTTCAGGGATCGAGGCGAGCCCTTTGATCCAGCCTTGGTCAAGGAACCAAACCTGGGCAGCGACCTGATGGAACGGGAAGTTGGGGGACTTGGATTGCATTTCATACGCAGCCTGATGGATGAAATCAGTTTCGAGTTCAATGAACTTGAGGGAAATACGCTCATCATGGTCAAGAGATTGGGGCCAGGCACTTAGGCCACGTACCGGTCAACCCCACACCTGGGCCTTCTTTGGCACGCTGCTGCCCGCCCTTTCAGGCTGACTATGACGACATCTTCTAACACGATATCTTTGGACCCAGAACCGAATCAACAGAACCTTTATCTGGCCGAACTCTCCGCGCTGACTGAGGCGGGGCTGGCTATTCTTCGGTCCCAGCTTGATATCGATGGACTCTGTGAGCTCGTATACGAGCACGTTGCCCGGGTCGTCGATGTCCAGGGATTCCATCTCGGTCTGTTTGAGAAAGAGAATTTCGATATCAAGGTATGGGTGCAGGAAGGGCAGCGGCGTAGTCCTGTTTCCTTTCCTTTGGCGGAAAACGAGGGGATCATCGGGTGGATGCGAAGCAGCCAGCAGGCGCTTCTCGTTCGCGATTTCGATTCCGAAATGGAAGGCCTGCCTGCCCGGCCAAGCTATCAGGCGCAAAAACCGCCTCGCTCAGCCATGTTTGTGCCACTGGTTGCCGGCGATCGAGTGGTTGGCACCATGTCGGTTCAGCATCCCAACCCCAACGCTTACAGCGATGACGATCTGGAAATCCTGGGCATCATCGCCAACCAGGCGGCCAGCGCCATAGTCAACGCGCGACTGTTTGAAACCGTCCAAAACCGAGCCGAGCAACTGGAAGCTATTGGGGAGGTAGCCCGCACCATAACCGCCGTGCTGGACCTGGACGAACTGCTTACCACCGTGGTTGAGTTGGTTCGTGAACGGTTTAGCTACTATCACGTCCAAATCTTCCTGGTAGAGGATGAATCCCATCGGGCGATTTTCCGTGCAAGCAGCGGCCATAATCTCAATAAACTGTGGCTGGAGCAGGGGCGCAGCCAACCGTTTGGCGAGGGAATCATCGGCTGGGTGGCCGAAACGGGCCAACCTCTTGTGTCCAATGATGTGACGACGGAGCCTCGCTATATCGCCGACGATCCGCGATTGCTGCCCGGTACCCAGTCCGAACTGGCAGTTCCCCTCAAAATCGAGGACAGGGTAATCGGTGTTTTGGATGTTCAGAGTACAGCGCTGGATGCCTTTGGGCAGGACGACTTGTTTGTATTTGACGCTCTGGCCAACCAGGTGGCGGTGGCTGTGGACGCGGCCTGGTCGTATCGTGCCCAGCAGGAGGAGGCCTGGATTACTACCGTGCTTCTCCAGGTGGCAGAGGCCGCCAACCAGGTCGAGACCCTGGATGATGTTCTGGGCAGCGTTACACGGCTCGTGCCAATGTTGACAGGCGTCAGTAGCTGCGCCGTCTGGCTTAAAAACGAGGAGTTGGACGAGCCTGTGTTGGCTGCAGCTCATGGCTTCGAGACACCCTGGCAGGAGGTCAGTGAGTCGTTGCGCTTCGATACATCGGAGGATACCGAGCCATTTCTCGTGTTGTTGCGGCAGAGGGGCCAATCCCTTGAGCTTTCGATCGACGATGACTTTCTATTGCCACGGGAATTGCGCCAGGCGCTTCCGGGTGACAAAGTGGTCCTGCTGCCCTTGCTGGCCCAGAATCAACAGATTGGTGCCCTGATGGTCAGTCTCGATAGTCAGGAGGTGCCGATCCGCCTGCATGGTAAACGCCTTGCCATGTTGTCTGGCATTGCCAATCAGGCCGCAGCAGCCATCGAAAGCGTGCGCCTGGCCTCGGCCCGGGAAGAGCAGGCGTGGATATCGTGGGCGTTGCTGGAGATTTCCCGCGCCATTGGCAATGCATCCTCCGTCGAGGAGATGCTGGATCACGTGGTGCGGCTGACGCCACTGCTCTCGGGAATCGACCGATGTGCCGTTCTATTGTGGGACCCTGAAGCGGAAGAATACTGGATTGCCAATGCATACTCAGGACGGGGCGTGTCACAGCCCAGTGTCCTGGAATGGCGGCTAAAACCGGGCGACTTCACCGCTCTCGATATGGCGATCGCTGAAAGACGCCTCCAGCGTGTTGACGATCCGGCCGATAGTGAGCTTGTGCCCTCTGCATGGAACGATCTGGTGGGCAGCAAGACCTTGATGGTGTTGCCGTTACTGGTTCAGGACCAGGTGTATGGCGCGCTCATGGTGGACGATATCGAGGTTCGCCACAAGATGAGCGAATATCGACAGGACATACTCGCGGGTATCAGCCAGCAGGTGGCTCTGTCTCTTGAAAACTTCCACCTTCAGAAACAGGAAGAGGAGCGCATACGATTGGGGCAGGAATTACAGGTGGCCCAATCCATCCAGGCCAGCTTCCTCCGGCAGGCGATACCTGTGATCCAGGGTTACGAACTGGCACACACCTGGCAGCCGGCCAACGAAGTAGGGGGAGACTTCTTCGACTTCATTCCACTTTCGGATGGACGGGTTGGTCTGCTCATGGCAGATGTTGCCGACAAAGGGGTGCCGGCAGCCCTGTTCATGGCGATCTCTCTCACATTGCTGCGAATATCGGCTCACAACTACCGGTCGCCGAAAGAGATGTTGGATCGGGCCAATCACCTGGTCCATGCCAACAACGATGCCGACATGTTTGTGACGACGTGGTATGGGATTCTGGATCCGGAGAAGCACCAGATCATCTATGCCAATGCCGGACACAGCCTGGCATTGCATGTACGGGCAAGTGATGGTGACATGCGTCAACTGAGACCGCCCGGCTTTCCACTGGGGATTCTGGAGAGCCTGGAGTCGCTCCAGGAGACAGCGACTCTGGCGCCGGGCGATCTTCTCGTGCTCTACACCGATGGTGTCGTCGATGCCCTGGATCCGGATGGTGACGAGTTCGGACAGGACCGTCTGGAGGGTGTGTTGTTTGGTCATCGACATGAGTCTGCTCAGCAAATTGTCGATGCAGTGGTAGCAGCTGTGCGGTCCCATGCCAGGGGTCATCCTTATACTGATGATCTCACGCTTGCTGTACTAAAGCACCTGGAGAACTGAGCTTTGAAGGTGAAATCGGGCGGAACTTGTGTTCGGCAGCCATCTGTGCTATAATGCCGTCATCTTGGCTGGGGTATACGCCCTGGTATTCCAGCGGTGCCTTGGCCCTTTTTTGTCCCAATGATTAAGGAGAGAAAATAGTGCCACTTAGTACGATAGAAAAAAACAGTATCACGAAGGAATACCAGGTACATCCTAGCGATACCGGTTCGCCTGAGGTTCAGGTTGCGCTGCTGACGCTGCGCATTAATCAGCTCATTGAGCACCTGAAGGCTCACAAACATGATGAGGCATCTCGCCGGGGATTGCTCAAGCTGGTTGGACAGCGGAGGCGCCACCTGGCCTATCTTAGCCACAAGGATCAGCAACGTTATCGTCTGCTGATCGAACGGCTCGGGTTACGGAAGTAGTGAGACGACAAGTCGGGTAGAAGGGGCAAGCAGCCTGGCTACCCGACCTGTTTTGTAAAGGTAAGACAGACAGATCAAATCATAATCGCACCTGCCACGCCGGCTCGATATCGAAGGGGGTTCAGGTATTGGGGAGTGTAGCTGATTTTCAGGCTTGCTGAAAAGCCAAGGCTTTTGGCAAGCAGTGACTCCGAAGATGCTCTGCTTCGGAACTCTCGGAAATACTCCCCAGTCCCTGACCTCTCCACCGAACTGGCACCCGCGACAGCGTATTTGTCGCGGGCCTGTCGCGTATGCAGCCCGGTTGGCACAGTGGGTTGGATGTTTTTGGTCTAAATCAAATGGTTTCGATGGTCTTAGGTAACATCGGGCCTCCAATCAAATTCATACCAAAGAGGTAAAGACTAACAAATGAGTATTCAAGAAATACAATACACCAGCCGGATCGGCGACCACGAGATCGTGGTTGAAACGGGCACCTTGGCCCAGCTGGCTGGCGGTGAAGTAACCATTAGCTCCGGAGATTCCGTACTGCTGGCAACGGCGACGGCCTCCAAAAAACCCCGCGAAGGGATCGATTTCTTCCCCCTTAGCGTTGACTTTGAGGAAAAACTCTATGCGGCTGGCCGCATTCCAGGGTCCTTCTTCCGGCGAGAGGGACGCCCTTCTGAAGGGGCGATTCTGACAGCTCGCCTGACCGACAGATCGTTGCGCCCTCTCTTCCCCAAGGGCATGCGCAACGAAGTGCAGGTCATCATCACCGCCTTGAGCTCCGACGGGGAAAACCTGTTGGATGTGTTGGCTATCAACGGAGCCTCCTGCGCGATGACCATCAGCAATGTCCCGTGGAATGGCCCGGTTGGTGCGGTTCGAGTCGGCTATATCGACGGCGAACTGGTTCTCAACCCCACCGCCTCCGAGATGAAAAACAGCACGATGGACTTGCGCGTCACCGGCACCGAAGACGCCATTCTGATGGTCGAGTCGGGTTCTGACGAAGTGCCCGAGGAACTGATCGTAGAGGCGCTGCGCTTCGCCCACGAGGGCATGCAGGACATCATCCAGATGCAAAATCGCATGCGGGATGACATCGGCAAAGCCAAATTCAGCTTCGAGGTTCCAGAGAGCAATACCGAACTGTTCGAGACTGTTGGGTCGCAGGTTGGTAGCCGGATGGAAGAGATATTGACTGGTGGCTATCTCAAGGAAGAACGCGGGGCCAAGCTGGGCGAGCTTCGCCTCGAGCTGGAAGAAACGCTGGGAGAGACCTACGAATCATCCGATATCGCCAAGGCATTTGATAGTCTGGTGAAGTTGGGCGTACGTGAATTGATTCTCAGCCAGGGGCTGCGACCGGACGGCCGCAAGAGCGACGAGATCCGATCGATCAGCTCGGCTGTAGGCATTCTGCCACGAACCCACGGCACCGGACTGTTTACCCGTGGTGAGACTCAGGTGTTGACCGTTGCCACCCTTGGCACGCCGCGGGAGGCCCAGGACCTGGACACCCTGGCGCCTGAGGATAGCAAACGCTATATTCACCACTATAACTTCCCGCCCTACTCAACAGGTGAGACCTGGTTCATGCGTGGACCCAAGCGCCGCGAGATTGGGCATGGTGCCCTGGCAGAACGGGCCTTGCTACCAATGATCCCGCCGCGGGAAGAATTCCCCTACACACTGCGTCTTGTGTCCGAATCGCTCAGTTCGAATGGTTCCACTTCCATGGCCTCGGTCTGCGGCAGCACCCTTGCCCTGATGGATGCCGGTGTGGCCATTCAGGCACCGGTTGCTGGTATCGCCATGGGGCTGATCAGCGATCAGGAAAACGGACGCTATGCGATCCTTTCCGATATTCAGGGTATGGAAGACCACCTGGGAGATATGGACTTCAAGGTGGCGGGCACCGAGCATGGCATTACTGCCCTGCAGATGGACATCAAGATTGCTGGCCTGACCACGGAAGTTATGGCAGAGGCCCTCGAGCAAGCTCGTCTGGGTCGTCTGTATATTCTGGGGAAGATGCTGGAAACCCTGCCCGAAGCCCGCGAGACGATGTCGCCATACGCACCGCGTATCATCACCCTGAAGATCGATCCAGAGAAGATCGGCAAGGTGATTGGACCCGGTGGCAAGATGATCCGGGCGCTTCAGGAAGAGTACGAGGTCAAAATCGACATCGACGATGACGGTCTGGTCTATGTGGCCGCTCCTGACGGCACCAAGATCCAGGGAGCAATTACCCAGATCGAGGCGCTGACCGAAGAGGCAGAGATCGGAAGGGTCTACACAGGCACGGTTGTCCGAACCGAGAATTACGGCGCCTTTGTGCAGATTTTGCCGGGCGTTGATGGCATGGTTCACATCTCGCAGCTTGCCGACTACCGTGCCCCGTCCGTTGAGGATGTGGTCAAGGTAGGTGATGAGGTCATGGTCATGGTGATCGACATCGATCCCTCCGGCAAGATCAAGCTGAGTCGCCAGGCGGTACTTGAGGGTTGGACGGCCGAGGAAGCTCGCCAGCGCGACCGTAAGGGTAGCTCCCGGGGTCGCTCTCGCTCTTCCGGCGGCGGCTATTCAGACTCCGGAAGGGGCTCGCAAGGAGATCGGCGCCCTCGCCGTCGTTAGACCATCAAGTGAAAGAGGTCCGACATCTGGGCTTCTTTTGAAGAGTAATCACTGCCTGATTCAGCCGTAAGGCCAGGAATTCCGCAGCCCAACGTGACCACTTTGATCGTGCATCGAAGCCGGTGAGGTAGTTGGGTTGGGCTCGGATCAACAGGCATCAAATCACAGGTTGTGGCAATAAAAAGTGTGTTTCAGGTATGAGCGAAGACAGAGAACGTAATGCCGGGCCGGTTGGCCTGAACCAGGAATTTGAGGCTGCCAGCAAAGAATCGGAGGACTATTCCTTCGGCGGTAACTACGAGTTGCCCGAAGAGCCCGTCACCGACGAAAAGATCCGGGCGAGTAGGCCCAGCAGGTTGCGAACAACCGGATACCTTGTCCGGGAGATAGCTGAAACTGTGGTGCCTGCCATCATCATCGCGCTGCTGATCCATGTTTTTCTTGCGCAGGCGACCCGGGTGTATGGGCAGAGTATGGAGCCCAATCTCCATACAGACATGCGGCTTGTCGTAGAGAAGATCTCCTACCGGTTGCATGGACCGGATCGGGGTGACATCGTAGTGCTCCGGCTTCGCCCGGGGGAAGAATTGTTGATCAAGCGGGTCATTGGGTTGCCGGGTGATGAGGTGGCGATTCATGATGGTGACGTTTTCATCAACGGTGAGCCCCTGGATGAACCCTATCTGAATCAAGAGACCCGCGGCAATCTGGCGTCGCGCGTCGTACCTCCGTTGCATGCATTTGTCATGGGAGACAACAGGCGTGCCAGCAACGATAGCCGGTCGTTTGGACCGGTGCACCTGGATAACATCATCGGGCGAGCCTGGTTTGCTTACTGGCCGCCTGACGTCGTCGGGTCACTGGATTGACCTGTCAAAGTCAGGTCGGGACCGTGTGATGACCGGAAAAAAGACAAGAATAGCAGCGTGACAGGTTGCCTGCCTGTCACGCTGTTTTAGTTGTACCCTTTTCTCCTCTTCTGCAACCTGTGGTAGGATATCAGGGACGACATATCTCTGGTGTACGCCTGTTTGACGGAGGCTGTCGAGACTTCAGGCGGTTCAGAGACGACACATTGTGGATCGTATTGCTATGACTGTGCGTTGGAGTTCCTTCACGAAGGGTGTTATGGTCGTCGGCCTGCTTCTGGCTGGCGTGTGGCTGCTCAACCGTTTCAACGCGCTCATTGCCCCCACGATCACGGCGTTGCTTGTTGCCTATCTCCTCAATCTTCCCGTCAACCTGCTAATCCGTAGAAGCGGTATATCTCGCACGTTGGCGACGGTTCTCGTTTTTTTGGTAGCCATCGTCTTGCTGGTCGCAGTGCCCGCGCTGCTTGGTCCACGCCTGGTGGATCAAGTTGTGGCGCTTCAGATTGACCTGCGAGGCGTGGAGTTGGGACTGCAGCATCTCTTCGCTGAACCGATCGAAATCCTGTCCGTTCGCATTGAACCCCAGACCCTCTTCGACCAGATAACCCGCACCCTGGGTGAACTGCTATCTCCGGTAGCTGGCGGCGCGCTGGCTGTGTTGGCCGGGGCTTTTCAGACCCTGGGCTGGGTTCTGTACGTGCTGGTGATTTCCTTCCTGTTGGTCAAGGACGCGAATGTTATCGGCAGTGCCATCGGACAGCGGATTCCACCCGATATAGCCCCTGATTTCTATCAACTGGGGCGAGAACTGAACGATATCTGGAACGCGTTTCTGCGAGGCCGGCTGGTGCTGGGCATGGTCATCGGGTTCATTGCTGCTGTGGCAATGACGATCATTGGCATGCCCAACCCGGTGACGCTCGGTATCATTACAGGAGTCTTGACGTTCATTCCTACCATCGGTCCCTGGTTGGCCGGTATCCTGGCGGTTCTGGTGGCTCTCGGTAGCGATAATACCTTGTTGGGCTTCAGTAACTTCTGGTATGTTGTCCTGGTAGCGGGAATCTACTTCATTCTCTTCCAGATCGAGAGCCTATATTTGTTGCCTCGCATTGTGGGACGGCGCGTGCAATTGCATCCGCTCGTAGTGATCGTGGGTACCCTGGCCGGCGCGCTGGTGGCCGGCGTTCTCGGAATCCTGCTGGCGGCGCCAGTGATCGCCTCGGCGCGCGTGCTCCTGAGCTACATCTACCATAAACTCCTGGATCAGGAACCCTTCGGTCCGCCTCAGGAGATTCCTGAGAATATGGGCATCGACTGGCGAGGATATATCCATGGACATCCAATCAGCGCCGTTCTCTTCGACCTGGACGGTACATTGGTCGAGACCGACGATAATGCCGTCGACGACTTAGCCACCCGGCTCGCCCGGTTCCGCCTGTTTCTGCCACAGGGGGATTCTCAGCGAGTCGCTCGCCGTCTGCTGATGTGGGCCAGCGAGGAGTACAATCGCTGGCTTGCCATTCTGGATCGTTTTGGCCTGGACAACTCGGCCCAAAACCTCATAAGGTGGCTGGGGCTGGTTCAAGCCCAATCGATTCCTGACCTCGTGCCGGTCGATGGCGCACTGGAACTGTTGCACCGATTAGGGGGGCGGTACCGACTGGGCATCGTCAGCACGCGATCTGAAGAAGAGATTCGCTCTTTTCTGGATATTCATGGGCTGAATGGGCGAATGCAAGTGGTGGTGGGTTGCGATACCACCGACCGGATAAAACCCCATCCGCAGCCGATTCTGTGGGCAGCGGACCAACTCGGCGTGTTCCCCGATGATGTCGTCATGGTTGGGGATACCTTGGTTGATATCCGCTCAGCCAAGGCTGCAGGGACTCTGGCGGTTGGTGTTCTGTGCGGTTTTGGTGAACGGGAGGATTTTCAACAGGCTGATCTCGTTCTGGAAACCACCGCTGATCTGGCCGAGTGGTTGTGACGCTTGATTAAACGTTAGGATAGCTCTAATGTCTCTCGACTCGAACCTTGTCGACCTGGTTGCCATGGGTCGAAAGTTGATGGACCACCGGATGGTCCGCGGTACGGCCGGCAATCTCAGCCTGCGCTGGGATGAGCTCTGCTACATTTCGCCACGGGGTGCACGGCTCGATCAACTCAGCGTCGCCGATTTTGTGCCTCTGAATATCCATGACAGGAATACCTGGCAACTGGAACGGGCCTCCCTCGAGTCGGCCATGCATCTTGCCTGTTACCGTGCTCGTCCCGACATCAAAGTTGTGGTCCATGGGCACCCATCGAACTGTATCGCTCTGGGTTGTGCCGGATTGTCATTGAAAGCGATCACGCCTGAGTTCTACCGGGAACTTGGCCCTGAAGTGCCGCTGTTACGATACTACACCCCTACGACCCAGGAATTGGCCGATGCGGTTGGGGAGGCGATGACCCGAAGCGATGCGGTGATCCTGCGAAACCATGGCATGACTCTGGCCGCCCCTTCGCTGGAGGATGCGTTGGCTCGGACTCTGATGCTTGACGAAGCGGCACGCATCGTGCTCTGGTCCCATGCCGCTTCCGGCGCCAGCCTGGTTCTGACCGCTTCGGACCTGAAACGGTTGGAGGAATTGGATGATCTCTATCACCATGACGGCCCCGGCTTGAGCGATGAGTCCTGAGCAATCCCTCGTGCCCTGGTTATGAGCAATCCTGATCCACGCCGGCTGGCTTACTGGTTGTCAAAGGATGTGAACAAGGCCATTCGCGACTTTACCATGATTGAAGATGGCGACCGGGTGGCTGTGGCGGTTTCGGGAGGGAAGGACAGTCTGAGCCTGTTGCGTTTGCTGGATTGGCGCCGGACATCGGTGCCCGAGTCCTATGAGTTGGCTGTCGTTCACGTGGTTGGGGATACCCGCGGTTCACAGATTCCCGTGTGCCAGCCTCTGATCGATTGGTTGGAAGCAGAGGGCTATCCCTTTCTGGTCGAGCCACTGTACCTTTCTGAAGAGGAGTCCCTTCCCCTCAACTGCCAGCGGTGCACCTGGAACCGACGGAGAACTCTTTTTGAAGCTGCCCATCGCCTGGGCTGCAATGTTGTTGCACTGGGCCACCATGCCGACGACCTGGCAGAGACTACGGTGCTAAACCTGTTTGTGGGAGGGCGAGTCGAAACCATGGCGCCGGCTGCCAACTACTTCGACGGATTGCTTCGGCTGATCCGCCCGCTATGCAAAGTGCCTGAGACCGAGTTGCGTCGCTTTGCCCGGGCGTGTGACTTCCCGCCACCCCCGCCCGAGTGTTCGAGAAGCGATCAGAGTCGCCGCCAGGTTGCCAAAGATATACTGCGCCAGGCGAAAAAACTATCTCCGGATGCCAGGGGAAATCTCCTGCGGGCGGGTCTGAAATATCGCGACTGAGGTGTGACGATGAAACTGCAACGTTATTCTGACGCCCCTATCATGGTGCCCGATTCGAACTGCGGATGGCAGTGCTACAACGTTTTCAACCCTTCTGTGATTCACCACAACGGGCTTTTTCACATGCATTACCGTGCCCAGGGCCTGGATTGGTCCAGTCGCATCGGTTATGCGGTGAGCCAGGATGGTATTAACTGGAATCGCCTGCGGGATCCGGTGCTGGTACCTCGGGATGCCAGCGATTCCCGCGGGGTCGAGGATCCCCGTGTGACTGAATTGCACGGTACCTTCTATATGTGCTACACGGCCTATGGGCGTGAGTTCTCCGGAGAGGGCGAACCGACCCATCTGGGTGGCGGCATCCTTCCCATGATCGCCCGCAGTGAAAATCTGATCACCTGGCAGCGGATGGGCCCCATCGTGCGGGGTGAGAATAACAAGGATCATGTGCTCTTTCCCCGCAGAATCAATGGGCGCTTCGCCGCGCTACATCGTCGTTGGCCCAATGTCTGGATTGCCTATTCCAATGATTTGATGACCTGGCGCGAGGAAGATATGGCCATGATCTACGGCCCGCGCGAGGAGAATCCCGATGCCTGGGACCACGAGAGTGTGGGCAGCAACGGTGTGCCTATCGAGACCGAAGAGGGCTGGTTGCTGGTTAACCATGGCTACAACGAGGATCGGATCTATAAGTTTGGTGTATGCCTGGTCGATCTTGACGATCCGACCCGGGTGATCCGCCGTCCCCAAAGGGCCATATTCTGGCCCGAGGAGCTTTGGGAGCTGAAAGGTGATGTACCCAACGTGGTCTTTTCCAACGCCAATCCTGTGGTGGATGGCACCATCTACGTCTATTATGGCGGCGGCGACCATGTCATCGGCCTGGCTACCTGCCAGCTGGATGAATTGCTTGACTTTGCGCTGAACGGTTAGAGAATGAAATCTGTCAAATTGATGACCGTAAGCCGGCATATTGTTTCGTTGGGAGGACTTGCTGTATACTTCGATGCGTGGCAGGACGAGCGACACCAAGAGCAATTGATTGCGGACCGTTCCACCCGCATACCATGAGTCGATGCATTGGGGGTTAATAGGCAGATAGGGATTGAGAGGATGATTGAACAGGTTAAGACACTGGTTGAGGAGAGGGACACTTTTGTGGCCATTGAGTTTCTGGAACGCAACGAGGATCGTCGATCAGCTGAATACAGCTCTTGGCGTATTCACCACCGCATGAGGGCTACCAGTTGATGGGCGAAAAACGATCCAAAGGCCCGGCTACAGCCAGTGATTTGCTGCCCACCGGCAAGATCCTGCATGGCGACTGCGTCGAAATCCTCGATACGCTGCCCCCCCAGTCGGTTGATCTGATCTTTGCCGATCCCCCTTACAATCTCCAACTGCGAAATGAACTGTGGCGACCCAACATGACCAGGGTCAATGGCGTTGAGGATGACTGGGACCAGTTCGCCAGTATGCAGGCGTATGACGATTTTTCTCTCGCATGGCTTCAGGCCGCTCGACGGGTTCTCAAGGACACCGGAACGATTTGGGTCATTGGGTCCTATCACAACATTTTCAGGGTGGGCGCGATCATGCAGGATATGGGTTTTTGGTTCTTGAATGACATTTTATGGGTCAAGACAAACCCCATGCCCAATTTCCGCGGCGTGCGTTTCACCAACGCCCACGAGACCTTGATCTGGGCCACCAGGTTTCAGGGTGCTCGCTACACCTTCAATCATCACGCGATGAAAGCACTGAACGGTGGCAAACAGATGCGCAGCGATTGGCACCTGCCCATCTGCTCCGGTTCTGAACGTCTGAAAATCGACGGGCAGAAGGCTCACTCGACCCAAAAGCCGGAGGCGCTGCTCTTCCGGGTCATACTCTCCGCCAGCAAGCCGGGCGATGTCGTCCTTGATCCATTCTTTGGAAGCGGCACCACCGGCGCTGTTGCCAGGAAGTTGCATCGTCGTTGGATCGGTATTGAGCGCGAAGAGCACTACATCGACATGGCGCGCCAGCGCATCGACGCGATCAAGCCTGAGCTGTTGGACGCTGCAACCTTCGATGTCGGTGACAGGCGCAGGGCGCTGGCTCGGGTGCCCTTCCCCAGTCTGCTGGAGCAGGGATACCTGCGGCCTGGTCAAAAGCTCTTCTTTCGTCGGGACCGCCAGGTGGTTGCCCATGTGAAACCTGATGGCAAGTTGCGGGTGGAAGCAGATGGGTTTGAGGGTTCGATTCATCAGGCGGGCAGGCACCTGATGGCTGGAAAGCCCTGCAATGGCTGGGACCACTGGTATTTCCGGGATAGGCACGAGGCGCTGCTTCCCATCGACGTGTTGCGCGAGATGGTGCGGAAGGAACGAGGTGAGTAGGTGAGTCAATCTCCCAATTGTCGTCCGGCGCTGGCATTGATACCTGCCTACAACGAGGCTGAGAGGGTTGGCCCGGTGGTTGTGGAAGCCAGCCAGCATCTGCCGGTACTGGTGGTGGACGATGGCTCCAGGGATGCCACTGCTCAGATCGCTGAGCAGGCGGGTGCGACGGTACTTCAACAGGTTCCCAACCAGGGCAAGGGTGCGGCGCTGCGGGCGGGCATGCAGTGGGCACTCGACCGCGATTATCAGGCAGTTGTTACCCTTGATGCTGATGGCCAGCATGACCCCGCAGAGATCCCTCTGTTTCTCGATGCCTGCGAAAAAAGCCATCCGGACCTGATCATCGGTGCCAGGAACTTTGAGCAGATGCCTGCGATCCGGCGCATGTCCAATATGGTTGGCCGCTGGAGTTTCTCCTGGGCACTGGGACAGCAGGTTCGCGATAATCAGTCTGGCTATCGCCTTCTCAACCGGCGCATGATGGAAGCGGTGCTGGGCAGTCAGGAACAAGGGTTTGAGTTCGAAGTCGAGATGATCGTTACCTGTGTAAGGCAAGGGTATCAGTTGGAGTGGGTACCTATCAGTACTATCTACGCCGGTGAGACGAGTCACATTAATCCGATGGACCATGCGGCGAGCTGGGTTCGCATGGTTCGCCAGACGAGAAAAAAGATGAAACCGTAGGGGCAGGGTCTCCCCGCCCTCCGCCCATAATCGTCAAACCAATTGAAACGCAGCCGAATCAATTCCAGGAGGTAACTATGAGCGAGCAACAATGGAATCAACCACCCGAGATGGTGATCGATCCGGAAAAGAACTATGCAGTCACTATGGAGACCACCAAGGGCCTGATCGAGATCGAACTCTTTCCTGAAGACGCCCCAAAAACGGTCAACAACTTCGTTTTTCTGGTTCAGGAAGGTTTTTACGACGGAGTGAAATTTCACAGGGTGATCCCCAACTTCGTCATCCAGGGTGGCGATCCGACAGGCACCGGGCGAGGAGGACCGGGCTATCGATTTGAGGACGAGCTCATCGGCAATCCGATGAAGCATGGAACGGGTTATCTGTCGATGGCCAATGCCGGACCCGATACCAACGGCAGCCAGTTTTTTATCACCCACTCCCCCCAGCCCCATCTTGACGGGCGACACACTGTCTTCGGCAAGGTGACCAATGGCATGGACGTTGTCAACGACATCCGCCAGGGTGATTCCATGACCACGGTGACCGTTACCGAATCATAAACGATTGGGCAGTTTGCGCCATTCTTTTCGCTTTCCCCGGCAGGCTCTCAGCGTTGGTTGAGAGCCTGTTGGTTGTACGATAACATGGATTGCACAAGGGGCAACCAGGTGCTGTTGGACCGTGGGTGAGGGTATTGCAGCTTACTGGCTGGGTCACCAAAAAGAGTCATGGTATCGATCACATCGTGATAGGCTAACGTGTGCTGAAAGTAGAATAGCTCTGAGGCATTGACCGCGTCACCTATCCGTTCGATGCGATCCTCCAGGAACGACTGAATCACGCCCTGGTTGAAAAGCCTCATGGCACTGAAGGTGTGTATCCCGGCCCCGGAAAAATCGGCGACCGATCCCCGATCGGAATGCCGGACCAGGAAAGACTCTCCCAGGCTCTGGGTACCCGTATAGGTATGGACAAAATAGCCTGTCGTACAGGCGAAATGGGCGGTCATGGGCCAGTTGGTATTGGGCTGCAGGCCATCGATCTCCGGCAGGCCGAATAAGGCACCGCCGCCCCAGCGAAAGGTGTTGCCATGGCCGTACCACTGGAAATAGAGCGCGCCTTGATCGAATGCATTCCAGACCAGGCTGTTGAAATCGTCCCACGTGTTGGCATCGCTTTGGGGACAGATAGAGGGGTCCCCGAAGTAGACCTGTTGGTCGTGATAATAACCTGGCAACCAGTCCGCCCTGAGCATGTTGCTGACAGCCTGAAAGTTCCCGGCGTGGTCGTTGCACCTTCCCGCGCCAAACCAAACCCTGCTTTGCCAGTCATCATCGGGCAATCGACCGGCATTCTCGTTGGCCAAAATCTTGGTGACGGCATTGTTTACCTCGCTGGCTGAATTGGCAGGAATGCGTCCAATTGCCATATCGGGCATGTAGTCATCAGGCCCATCCACGCTCACAAAACGGCTGTCGGCGGGTGCTTCCCCGAGCAACGGATCAACATGGGCCAGATAGGGTGGGATCAGGTTGTGGAGGGCAGGATCGGTCGCGTAGCGCAGATCGAGCGTAGTATCTCCCACCAGAAGCAGGTAGCCTACCGGATCCTCGTTCTGGTTCCAGTTCCAATAGGCGTAGGTCAGGAAATCCCGGATTGCCTGAGGATTGGCCCTGCCAAAGCTCAACTCATCGTAGATATCCTGCACGTCGACCTTTGCTACTCGAAAACCCTCCGCTGCGCGATGGTCCAGCAGGGGCTGCACGGCGCTGCTCAACTCGTCGCCGATCGTGTTTCTCAGTCCGATTCGTGTTCGTGATGAACCGATGACGGCGATGTAGTCGTAGCTATGATCGGGCGACATCCAGTTCGACAGCTCGTTCATCTCAATGGCCAACGGGGCTAAGAGGGTATCGGCGTCCATTGCGCTGAGCATGTAGGCAGGGTCCGGTTGGGCCTCATCCCAGAAGCTGAGCTGATAGCTGCTGCCGGTCCAGTGCGTGGCTGTCGTTTCCAGTCTTACAGGGTGTTTCGTATCGCGAACGTCGTACACTGCGACCTCGTCGGTGCTGAAATCGTTGACCTGCACCTCATTGGCGCCTTCCGCCAGGCTCTCGATATACAATCGATCGTTCTGAGCATTCGCTTCAGAAGGATATGTGACTTCGACCCAATCGGGCCAAAGATAATAGCTCACCGGGTCGGGAAGCTGGTTGCGATCTGCCTCGATGATGATCTGGTTGCTCGGATTGTTCAGCCAACCGACCGGCAACGTTTCCTCGATGGCTATCTCCGGCTGGGTGGTAGCATCCCAGAAATAGTCCCCGACATGGGTAGCATTCAACCAAAGACCGGCATAATGGTCCGGGTTCTGGGGCCGCGGGACTACCGAATGGATCACCGCTCGCAGTTCGGCTGTGCCATCGGTCAGAGGGTCGAAGAGCTCCAACGGGTAGGTCCAGCTGATCGTTTGCGTGCTGGTGTTTACCCCCCGCTGTTCATCGAACCAGTGGTCTTCTTCTATGGGACGCGGAGAAAATCCGCCGTAATGGCGGTCAAATTCCACATGTTCGGTCCTGGAAATCGTCGTTATCACCGGTGCATTGGGGTCAGGTACCACTGCCCTCTCGCCAATCCGGGCGCCAGATGCCGCCCCACCGTAGGTGAACTGGTAAACGTCATGGTTTTGCCACCGACCTGTGTAGGGCTCGGCGTAAAACAGAACCAAATCACCCGGGTTGAAGTTGCCATCTTCTTCGCCAGTTACCTGGATGTCGATCTCCTCTCCTTCATGGAAGACATGGAAGGTCCGGGGATCGACAGTTGAAACCGGCACGCCGCCGGCATTCAGCTCTGCATAGGTCAGCCGGTACAGCCCCCGCTCACCGGTACGGATTCGCAGGGCGCCGTCGCCAGCCAGCATCATGGGATTTCTGGTGGACCGGATGGCCTGGCGGGGGGTGGGCGACTCGGTGGCGTCGTCGTTCATATCGACTGTTACCAGGATGTCTGGATGGTAGCGGAGCTGCCCGCTTCGCGGGTTGTACTGGAAGGGGTATACGATTATGGGTAACAGCCATTTGCCTCGTAGCCGCTGGGGCGCTTCCCAGGTCACCAGTTGTGCCGGATAGAATGCGTCCTTCTGGTAGATTTCCGGATCTGGGCGATCGATCTCTGGCCAATAGTCCGGCCATGCACCGAGAGCCTGGGCTGTCGCGAACTCGGGGGAGAAGTCAGGCACAGGCACGGCCGGCAGTGATATGGTCTTGTCGATCAACTCCATGGTCCTGGACTCGAAACTCACGTCAAACCCGGTGCCTGCGGGGAGCTCCACCAAAAGGGTCGTTACCGGCAGTTGGGGGGCACCAGGCAAAGTGTTCTGTTCATAACCGGGCACGTGGATACCCTGGCCGGTGATTTCGTAGGCGGTCGTTAGAATCTGTCGTTCGAAGAGACGCTCAGGCGGCGGGGCCGCCAGGGCAGCGATCGGTTGGGTGAGTAGCGTGCCGACAAGCAGCAGCACGAGGACTTCTTTAGTCCGCGGCCATGGTTTAGCTTTTTTCATAAATAGGTCTCCGGTACCGGGGTGATCAGGCGTTGCCCGCCACTTCATAGCCTGCCAGCGCTTCCAGCGCCTTGATCAGGGCGTGGTTTCCGTCACCGCCCAGGCCCCGCGCTTCCAGCGTTCGGTAAAGCTGAAAGATCAAACCGGTGCCGAGCAGGGGAGCGCCGTTCTGGTCAGCTGCTTCCAGCACCAATCGTAGATCTTTCTGTTGCAGAGCCACGGTGAAGCCGGGGCGCCAGTCCCGTTCCAGTATCTGGGGGCCGCGATTGCTAAGCATCCAACTGCCTGCTGCACCTGCCTCTACCGCCTCCAGGGCTCTGTTGAGGTCTACGCCACCAGCCTGGGCCAGCATCAAACCTTCGGACATGGCGAGGCAATTGCCCACTACGATCACCTGGTTGACCAGCTTGACCGTTTGACCGGCGCCATTGGGGCCCACATGGGTGATCCGTTGGCCCATGGCCTGCAGCACCGGCATTGCCCTGGCAACGGACTTTTTATCTCCCCCGACCATGATGCTCAGGGTGCCATTGGCGGCGCCTTCACTGCCGCCGCTGATAGGCGCGTCGAGCATCTGGGCTGATTTTTCAACCAGGGCAGCTGCAATGTCCCGGGTTACGGCCGGGCTGATAGTGCTCATGTCGATGACCAGGCTGTCTGGCTGCACGCCGTGAATAATCCCCTGCTCGCCCAGGATGACTTGCTGCACATCGGGGGTGTCGCTGACACAGGTGATGATGATATCGCTACGGGCAGCCACATCGGCAGGACTGTCTGCGACAACTGCGCCGGAATCAGCAAGGGTTTTCGTGCGGGCCACAGTGCGATTCCAGACTGTTAGTGGGAACCCGGCCTTGAGAATGTTTGCCGCCATGCCGCGGCCCATAATGCCCAGGCCGACGAAGCCGATTCGTTCTTTCATAGCTGTGTTTCTCTCCTAACCTGGACAAACCGGAGGACCACAGATTTACGCAGACCTCCGGCGCAGACTATCGCCGATCTTTTCTGATCTTTCTTGGATTGATCTGCGTCCATCTGCGTTTATCAGCGTCATCTGCGGTTGTGTTTTTATTCTTTTCACTGCTGATTTACGCAGACCTCCGGCGCAGATTTTCGCTGATCTTGTTTGGATCGATCA
>JAYELL010000092.1 GCA_034717495.1 Chloroflexota bacterium
TGATGAAACGCTTTTGAAACGCTCTCTATGATATTGTCCTCCTGTCGAATATTCTGTTGACATTCTTTCACTTTCAGGAGGTATTACCATGTTGTCCCGACGAATTACGCACATCGTTCCGGCTATCATGGCTTTAGTGTTACTGCTGATTGCCGTCATGCCTGCGCTGGCCGGTCCTCCGGATCACGAAACAACCCCAATATCTGACGTGTTTTTGCTGGCCGAATGTGACGGTTTCAATGTCATGGATGCCGTTGAGGGAACCCGGCAAAGCACCACGTTTTATGACCAGGAGGGCGAACCTGTGAGGATTTTGGATCACAATAGGGCTCGCGATCGCATCTATAACACGGAGTCGGGCTTTGAGGTCCACAGTCGATGGGCGCAAAATGTGAAATACTATGCGCCTTTCGATACGTGGGGTACCACATCCGGGCTGGGCTGGAACGTGACCGTGCCCGGATACGGTTCCGTGTGGTTCGAGGCTGGACATTGCACCTACGACTCAGAACTTGGCGAAGCATCTTGCACCGGTCACAGAGTATACGATGAAGCGGCTTTGTGCGAGGCAATGGATCAGTAGACTGCGGCGGTTGCACCAGAACTCTCCAATAGAAGATAGACTCGGGTAAAATCCAGTTGGGTCAGCCTCGGTGAATGGGCTGACCCAACTGGACTCCCGGGCTATTTGTGTATTTCGAGGAAATCGATGGCCATCACCTACTATCTGGCGAATCGCGAATCGATCGACCGATATATCCAACGTCGACAGAGCCGCGACGAACAAGCGTATCAGAAATGGGCAGCTCAACCGACGCCTCGTATCGAGCGTTTGCGGGCCATTCGGGAACAACAGGCCAGGTACGAATGAACTTTGAAACCAGGGGTTTGAGGGTGGCCACACGAGCGGCGATGATGCTGGCAAACTCCCGGTCTCTATCAGGAATCACTTCAATTCGCACCAGGCTTCACAGGCCGCGTCTCACTGCTGACCTGGTGAAGCGACCGGTCCCTGGTTAGCCGCAGCCGCCGCCGCCCGTAGGTGCCTGCTTCTCGATCTTCACCTTGGGGGTGAACTCGATCTCCTTGCCGTGTTCTCGCAGGTTGGACGTGGGGTGATTGTGCCCCAGGGCAGCGTCCAACTCGTAGCGCAGTGTTTCATCGCCGCCCGGGATGGACGCAAAGGGGGACTCGCTGCACATGGCGATGAAGTTGTTCAGGCCTCCTTCGAGGATGTAGGTGTTGGCGACCCCCTGGCCCACAAGAGTCTTCCATCCCTCGGTGGCGCGGGTCTCATCGTTGCTCATCAGGACGACGATTGTGCCTGGCGGACCGGCTTTGAGATCTTTTGCCAAGCCCTCCAGCTGGTCGAGCGGCACGCGTTCGGCGTCCTTGATGTGGAACAGATTGTAATCAGCTTCGTCGCGCACGTCCAACATGACCAGGTTGACCAGCGAGTTGAAGAAAACGTCACGCAGCTCGGCGGGATGGATCTGCACCTCCCGGTTGTCCAACATGGGTTGTTTCTCGGCAGCAACGCGTTGCCAGCGCTGGTCCGCGGTGGGTTGGCCGATCAGCATCACGGCCAGTCCGCCCATGAGCAGCACCCCGGCCCCGGCGGAAACCCACCGGCTAATCTGTTTGACTTCCAGCCCGTCCTTTTGGCGCATCGCCCGTTCGATCTGCTCCGCTCCCCAGAGGGCGAATACGCCCATCACAGTCACCAGGAACACGGTGATGCCGGTGGGAAGGCCGAGCAGGTCGGGCAAGGTGAGACGTCCCAGGTAGGTGGATTCCCAGAAGTGATCGAAGTAACCGGAGGTTTCGCCGAAAAGCACGATGCCTCCCAGGATGCCCATGAGGAAAAAGAGAGCATCTTTCTTGAGGGTGGCGAGGGATGCCACCGAGGTGCCGGGACAGAAGCCGCCGATGATGAAACCCACACCCAACAACAGGCCGCCCAGCATGCCGGGAACCAGATAGGTGGGCGGCACCCAGATGCGGTCGTAGTCGAGCAGCCCCAGGCCGGCCGCGCCGAAAATCAGCACCATGGCCACCAGAACGGCGCTGAACATGACCTTGAAGACGGTCATATCCCGCAGATAGAATTGCGCTGTAAGTTTGGTGGAACGGCCAAAGCCCACCATCTCCAGCGATGCCCCGAATCCCATGCCGATCAAAAGGTAGATGAGATAGGTTCCGAATTTGCCGACGATTTCGTTGAGTGCAAAAGGCCCCATGAGTGCCTCCGTGTCAGTGATTAGTGATTAGCGGGTAGCGGTCAGTGGTCGGAGGTCCGATCACGTCCAGAGTTTGCGTACGAAGTAGGCCAGGGCATAGCCGCCCACGAAGAAGCACAGCAGAAAGGCCCAACTGCCGACTGAAAGTGTGGCGCCGCCTGACAGGCCCTGCCCTGACGTGCAACCCCGCGCCATGCGAGCGCCAAAGCCGGCGATGACGCCACCAATAAGGGCGAACAGCCAACGCTGGTGGTCGGTGATGCGGGGACCGCGAACGGTTTCAGCTTTCACGCGCCGCCCGACCAGACCGGAGATCAGCCCGCCCAGGAGGATGCCCACCGTCATCAGTACGATCCAGTGGTCCATAGCGTTCTTGTCGCCGCCAGCGTAGTGGATCAGGTAGGAGACCCGGTCCACGTGCTCGGGCGCTACCAGATCAATGGCCCAGATGATCAAGCGGTTGAGTCCGCCCGAGGCGCCCAGGCCGTTGCCGGTGAGGAAGAAGGAAAGGAACAGAACCACGCCCATAAACAGGCCGCCGAGATAGGGATTGACGAAAGGCCGGGGTTGGGACTTGCTATCGGATTCTGCCGTGGCGGGCAGGTTTTTTGTGGTGTGCGTTGCTGTGGTCATAACGGGAACTCTGCTCCTATTTGGGCATGCCGCCGGGTGGCGGACCTGCTATAAAAAAGTCACTTTGGAGGTCCAGCAGGACGATGGTCTTGACGATCATGCTGCCGGGTGTTCATGCACTTCTACCTTGTCCCAACCGGTGATCATTCCTTCAAGGTCGGCGGTGACGGTCGATCCGGTGGTCGTCAAATAGACATGCAGGATGACGAAGGCCACGAAAAACCAGGCGACCAGCGTGTGCAGGGGCGCCAGGATGGGCAGGAAGATCGCCAGCTGGGGCCACCAGCGGGTGCCAAACATGAACAAACCGGTCAGGATCTGGAGCGGCAGAAGGATATTGAGTATGGCGAAGTAGGTAACCTGCTGCAAAGGATTGAGCTTCTGCTCGGGCGTCTTTTCGAAGGGGTGGTCCTCGCCCCGGAAGATGCCTCTGAGATAGAAGTCCACCTGCGTGATGCCACGCCGGAAGAAGCCATGTGGTTCGGGCAGGTATTGCTTGATCTCGCCACTGGCAAAGTGATAGAACACGGCGAACAGGGCATTGATCACCAGGAGGATGGAGAGGATATTGTGTATAGGCACCATCAGCCCAAAATCAGCCCAGCCGAACCAGTCAGGCCGGTGGATGACGATACCGGTAGCGATCAGCAGCAGGATGACGATGGCCTGCGTCCAGTGCCAGAGCCGCTCGTAGAAGGTGTACATGTAGACTTCCTTCAACTCATGCTCCTGGCGCGGATATCTGGCGGCCTGGTAGAGGCGATAACCGCCATGCACGATGATGCCCAGCAGGACGCCCAGCACGGCCAGCCAGCCGATGATGTCCACCAGTGGCACGTTGTTGTGTCCTGGAAGATAGAGGCCATCTGCTTCTACGTTGGGCTCGTAGAGCAGGGCGCCACTGTCATCGACGGTGAACTGGCCCGACTGGCTTATGCCACTGTTGGCGCCAAAGGCCGGCAGCACGCCCCCTGGCGTGTACGGGCCCAGGATCATGCCCTGGGCGACGCGCGAGTCTTCACTATGACAGGCATCACAATCTTTGGTGGCCCAGTCGCTGGAGACGATGTTGTGGCTGATGTTATAGGGCAGCACCTCGCCGAGAATGCGTGGATTCTGCAGGCCCAACGCCTGCAGCTTCTGCTGGATGAGCGCTGTTTTGGCATCGCTGTCCAGCCTGAGCTCGACTTCATCGATTTGACCGTCGTGGTTGGCGTCGAAAGCGGCCAGGATCTCAGGGTGATAACTATCGCCATCCAGATAGACCGCCGTTAAGTCCTCGATGCGCACGGGCCGCTCGGGATCGCCGTGCACCCAATACCAGGAGGTGATCAGGTTGAATGGAGCTAGCCTGGTCTGGCCATCGGCGCCCTCGAACGGCAGCAGAACCGGCTGGTAGCCGGTCATCAGATCCCGCGGGTTGCCGCATTCGCCTTCGACGCCGCGGTGGGTCGTCTGCGCCTGGCCGTCCAGCGTGAGCACCGTCCAGTCGTTCTGCTCAAGGCCGGCTGTATACATCTTGGGGACGTGGCAGGACTCGCAACGAACGGCGTTCATGTGAGTCTCTTTATAGGGCAACCAGTCGTGGGTCTCTTCGATGCTATGGCAGTCCTCGCATTGGCGCATCGAGCCGCTGAACTCGGGAGCCAGCGTATGCTGGGCCGTATCACCCTTGGCGAACTGGTGACTGGGACGATAGAGGTATGCGCCGATATCCTGGCGCCGGGGATCGTAAGTCAGATAATCGGGCCGGGTGAGATCCGATTCCTGCTGGTAGTCGGGGTTGTTGAGGGAGAAGTGGCAATCGGTGCAGCGCAGGTTGCGCTCGGCATGGATGTCCCAGGGCAGGGTCAGGCTTTCCTTGCCGGCCATGTTCATCCCGGAGTCGGAGAGACGCTGGCCGGAGTAGATCTGGCCGGTGCGCATGGAATTCCAGTCGGTTGCCTTGATGTCAGCGCAGATCAGGGGATCGCTGCTTTCGTGGACCGCGCCGTGGCACTGACCACAGTTGGTGGAGGTTGGGCCTTGCAGGGTGACGAACTCAGGGGCCAGCTCACCGTTCTCCTGGAAGGCATCCCTGTTCCACGTCCAACCGTCGTCCTGTTTTTCCACAATGCCGGTACCCAAAAGGGTAGCCGTGTCGGCCCAGCCAAAGTCTCCTGCCTGCAATTCCTCCACCCGCGCATCGTTGTTGGACTGCGGCATGTGGCAGAGGAAGCAGTTCATCTCGACCGTGCCCGAGTCGCTCCAATCCCAGGCAGCCGTCGTGCCCGTGTTGGGATCGTGGGTACTGGTTTCCGGATCGCCCGGCGTGGCCTCTAACTCGGCCAAAGGGAGGCCATCCTGGCTGAGCACGGCCGGCCCGCCGCCCGCGTGCCTTTCGCCGAACAGCTTGATCCAGTCAGGCGTTCCCAGATCGAAAAGCTCATCGCCTTTGGGCGTCAGGTAGCGATAGTTGATAGGGTCCCACTGGCCGAATAGGCCACGGCTCATGTCCCAGGGCCGCCCGTCCGGCACCTGGCCAGGTGCCACCATGTGATCCGAACCCAGGGAGGTGTGGTAACTGTGACTCTCGATGTAGGCCGTATCATGACAGGCGCCGCAGGTCTGCATGGTGGACACAGGCTTGCCGGACTCCAACACATTCAGGCCATCCTCATCGAGGAAGGGGAAGGTGGGATGCAGGGGCGATGGGTCGGCGAAAGCTGTTGCGGCCGCGCTGCCCATCAGCAAGAGCGCAACAAAGGCCAGGGTAGCCAGACGCCAGTGACCGAACAAGCTGCGAACGGGGCTCATTGGGCGCCTCCCTTAGCAGTCTCAGAGGTCTCGGTTGCTTGCATCTGCTCGGCGCGACCACCGTAGAACATGGGATCGCCCTCGTAGCCCAGGGCGCGCCAATCCAGGACTCCCTCTCCTTCCGCGGTGTGGCAGTTATCGCACTGCAGGGCCTGCTCCTTGGGGGCCACCATGTGGGTAATGGGCCAATACATGTCGGTGGGCGCGAAATCGTATTCGCCACTGTAGGCCATGTCGTTGGCCTCGGCGCCCAAGCGGGCAGCCTCATCCCAATTGAAATCGACCCAGTAGCCGCCGTCGCCGTAGGTTTTAGGGGGCAGCAGGTAGTTGTACTGGCTGTCGTAGATCTGACTGGCGTGGTGGACCTTGAAAGGCCAGATGGTGGCGGTGGGATCATCGATGCTGCCCGTGGGTTGGTTGATGTTTGTCACCTGCGCAGGATCGATTGTGTCTCCCAGGAAGTAGCGCTCCGTGCCACCGTTATACCAGGCATACTCGGGCACGACGCTGTCTTCGTACACGAACTCTCCCTTGATCTTCAGATACTCGTGGGGGTCTTGCGGGATATCCTGCCCGGCTTTCGACCAATCCCATTCGACCTTGGTGGCCTTCTTGCGGGCGAACTCGGGAATGTGGCAGGTCTGGCAGGCCACAGTCGACGTGTGCACGTTGAGCCGCTCGTCCTGGTGAGGTGTTTGGGAATGGCAGTCGGTGCAGGCGATCTGGTTCTCGCTGTCCATGCTCACGGAAATGGAACGACCGCCGATCTGATGCTGCTCGGTACGGTGGCAATCGACGCACACGAAGTCATACTTGCCCATGTGTACATCCAGATCATCCTTGGGATGGGTCAGCGAGGTGTCCAGGTCACCATGTTTGACGGCATCGCCGCCGCCACCGTTGAAGTGACAGCTCCCGCAGTTGTCGCGGGTTGGAAGGCCGACGTTCTGGGCGACAACGGCCAGATCTACGCTCTCCGCCGGACGTCCGGCGTTTTGTTTGATATAGGTGCCTGTCTGGTCGTGGCAGACCAGACAGTCTATCTTGGTCTGATCGGTGAAGTCGAAATTCTCATCTTCCCAGCCGTAACCGGCATGGCAAGCGGTGCAGGGTGGCCAGTTGGGTGTGATGCCGATACAGAAGTTGTTAATGACGTGCTTTTTGCCAGTCAAAACGGCTTCAGGCTGATCCGGGAGTTCGTACGGTCCATGCTCCCAGGTGAAATGTGAGGAATGCAGCATCTGTTCACCGGACTCGGGGTGGCATTCCAGACAGGCCTGGGTTACCTGCTCGCCGGTTTCGAACGGTCCGGTCAATGCGGTCACGGTGTGATCGGTGTGCGTGGGATGTTTGGGCACGTGGGCCCAGGGATCATCGGCCTGGGCGGTCTGTTTGGGCAGAAGTAGAATCAGCGCCACCGCAATTACAGCGATGGTGAGAAGGGCGCCGATTAGCCAGGATTTTTTCGATTTAAGCATGGGGGGTCACTCTATTCCTGCAGTGTGTGTGAATTCGTGAAACTTGCGGCGGGATCGATTGAACAACGAAAGAGCGATCAGATTGCGCTCATTTCAGCAATGGTGCGGAGGCGACCCATCAGTTCGGCTCGCTCTCGACCGATGTCCTCGAAGGTATGGGCCACTTTCTCCAGCCAGCGGCCGATCTGGTTGCGCATGCGTTGGTCCAGTACGGGCAGCTTGCTGGCGGCAGCGGTGAGAACCTGGCCGTCCAGTTCATGGGTCTGGGCCAGGCGCTGCACGCGTGCCGTTTCTTCGGCGGGATCGGGCGGCCGGGCGTAGAATTGGCCGGCGATCAGCATGGCCGTCAACTGGCCGCTATCCAGCTCGATGCGGGCACGGGCGTATTGCAGGCCGGCATGGCAGTTGACAAAGGCAGGGCGCTGCTCCGACTGCTGGGCCAATCTGCGCCAGGATTCCTGGCAGGCCCGCCGTCCCGAATCGCTGCTCAGGATGAGCCGGCAGAAGGAGCAGGTATTGCTGATCTCGGTCAATGGCTGGCCCTGAGGATCGGTCGTTACCGAGCCGACCTGGGCCACTTCGGCGAAGACGTCCTGGGTGGCCTGAACACATTGAAAGGGCAGCACGTCCTCGCTGAGGACGCTTTCCGTCGGGAGGGAATGCCCCCCCGACAAAAAAGCCTGCACCTCCTGACGATCGAATCGCCACTGATGACCGATTTTTGTTCCGTTGAGCCGGCCATCTTTTAGCATGCGGTAGATGGTGGTGCGGTCTACCAGCAACAGGTCCTGCACCTGCTTGGCGGTGAGAAGTTCGGTCATGGTTGGTTATCCTGTCTCGTAAAACTGCAATAGAATACCATAGAATACCATAGAATGCGATAAGAGAACGCAATAAGTCTAGCATGTGTTGAAGTGGGAGTCTATGATATAGATCATAAGGTACTGCTGGGTCTTGCCGTGCCAGTTGGCGGGATCGTCGCCTGTGTTCACGTCATTCCCGCGACCGCTTCGCCATGACAGACGATCCGAGACAGAGGTGGGCTGGGCGGTCGGCGGGAATCCATTGACTGCCTGGACCACGCGTCCACGGGGTGATTCCGCCGTCCACGTCGATGGACACCCGCCTTCCTCACGGAACGCCCGCTGGCGAGCCGCGGGAGTGACGATTCCTGGGAGACACCATCGTGGCGTCGAGGGGGGTTTTCTTGCCTCACAGCGATCTCCGCGGCCGGGTGCGCTCCTCGATGCGCGGACTACAGAATGCGATCAATGACACCAGGCAGGCCATGGTATATTCTCTGGTGAAGGCCAATTCACTTGAAGGGAGGACAGCCACGACCTACCAGTACCATTGTACCTTAGCAAAGGATATTCTGACCAACGGTGTTTCCTGGCCAACGCAGCGTCAAGTGGCTCCTGGTACAGATTTGCATTTTCTTCCCACCTGGGGTACATGGGAAAGAGGGTTTGATCCCGCAGGTAGGCGCATCGCTGCTCATGGGAGCGTTCAGAGCGCCCCGCTCACCAGGCTCGTTACCGAAAGGACGATGATGAAGTTTATCAGGAAACTGAAGCCGGCTGTGCCCAGGTCGTGGCTGTTTCTCGTGGCCGGGGCCATGTGGACTGCAGTGGGACTGATGCTGCTCTGGCGGGCGTTGGGCTGGTTGCAGGACCTGGACCTGGCGCTGGAGGCGACGCTGGGGCTGCTGGGCATTGGTCTGGCTTTCCTGGTTTATCGCTTCGGCTTCACCCACACCGCGCAGACGAATATCGCGCGCCTGTGCCGCTTGCCAGATAGCGTGTGTGTGTTTGCCTTCAATTCCTGGAAGAGCTATCTCATCATCGTTGTGATGGCCACCCTGGGCATTGCCCTGCGCCAGTCCCCCTTGCCGCGCACTTATCTGGCGGTCATCTACACGACTATTGGCGGGGCGCTCTTTCTGGCCAGTATGCACTTCTACCAGCGCCTGTGGCTGGTGGCCTATCGCAAGCAGCCCTGCCTGGCCGAGGAAACGGCGACGCGGGGACGCGGGGACGCGGAGAGGGGGGACGCGGGGACGCGGGGACACGGAGAGGGTTTGGACCACGAAGGCGCGAAGGGTGCGGAGGGCGCGAAGGACGCGGGGA
>JAYELL010000093.1:0-23471 GCA_034717495.1 Chloroflexota bacterium
CAGCCCACCCCTTCAGAGCGAGTGTCTTGGTGATGGCTGCCGTCAAGGTCGTCTTGCCGTGGTCAATGTGACCAATGGTACCAACGTTCACATGTGGCTTCGTCCGCTGGAATACCTCTTTGGACATGCTAGATTATTCCTCCTGCGCTGGTAAGTCGCGATTGGGCCGCCCAAAACTGGAGGGCGGCCTTTGTGCGCACCAACTTCCTATAGCTTTTCCTGAAGAAAACACTTCTTACGAGAGCCCACGATCGGATTTGAACCGATGACCTCATTCTTACCAAGAATGTGCTCTACCGACTGAGCTACGTGGGCAAGTTGCCTGCTTGTTGACAACAGACGGTACACTGGCGCCATCGATTACAAGGTGGGCAGGGGCGGATTCGAACCACCGAAGGCGTAGCCAGCTGATTTACAGTCAGCTCCCTTTGGCCGCTTGGGTACCTGCCCGCAGAATTTTTCAATTAAAAAAGAGCAACCAGCCGTCGCTCAGGAGCCGACGGCCGGATTTGAACCGGCAACCGTCCGCTTACAAGGCGGATGCTCTGCCGATTGAGCTACGTCGGCTTAACAGATCGATTATAGCACAAATCCGATGTGCATCCAAACCATTGCCAGACGATGGCGCTTGCCTGACAGCGAAGTGGCAGTATACTTACTGCTCCCGATTTTGTCAAATATCGGGGCGAGTCAAGCGGTGGGAATTTCAATCTCAGGGGGCCCACCATCGGTGACCAGGTAGGGGTTATCGGGCGGCGCGCCACCAGGCAGACCATAGATTCGATTCAGAATAGCTCGCTCGCGCTGCTCGATGGTATCCAGAAATTCATCAGGTTGGCGCAACGATTTCCAGGCATCAAGGCCCCGTTCCAGAAAGTTTTGCATCTCGATCCAGCCCAATCGCTGGGCGGGACCCTTCGCTACCCGCAAGGTGGAACCGACCAACGGAAGTCGTCCAACTCGATCCAGATGTTTGCCCACCTCCGTCACCAGATCGATCTGTCGAACCCGGTCATCGTAATTGTTGCATAACCGGTAGGCCTCTTCATATTGCCAGGTCTCAAAATGATCAGTCACACCCAGGTGTGTTGTCAACGCTTCGGCCAATTCCTGGTCCAGTTGTTGGGACAGAGCATTTACTTCCAGGGCCAATGCCAACGGGACCAGCGTGGCTTCCGGAAGGAATCGATTCATGAAATCGAAGATGCGCTGCCCATCATAATCCCGCTGGGCGAAATCCAGGGGCGCGTAAACATCGCTCAGGAAGAAGCGGCAGGCCTTGCTGGTTTCGGGGTTCTTCAGAAAATCAGCATGGGTGCGTGACAGCCGCACCGATTGCCAGGTGCCCAGGTAGGCCAATAGGGGAGGCAAAACTCTGTTTTCAACCTGTTCATGATATGACAGGCTGTCGCGCAGGCCGCCAATTAGCCTGGCCGTATCCCGAATACCGGGTGATGTTGGTTTCTGGTCCTTCGCAGCGGACGAAGAAACTTCTGTTGTCATAGTTGGGTCACTATCCTTTTCAAAACGTCAGGCGTGGGTCCCAGTATACACCGGCGCAAGAAAAGCAGCAATAACCGGATTTCCCAATTCGCACCAGTGGTTGTAGAATCTGGTCATCTTCGTCTTCCGGGCATTGACAGCTTTTATCGAAGCGGTCAACTGTCGCCGGCTCAAAGTGACACATTTCAGCAACTGGGGTGCACGAGGTGGACAGGATCCTTTGCGGCCAGGTAAAGGGATTGGATCGATGAAGCGAACGGTTTTGATACTCATGGTGATGCTCATAGCCTCAGGGCTTATGGCGTCCATTTTGCTGCTCGCCTCCGGGCCCGCCGTGACTCAGGCATCGCCGGTGCATCCGGCAGTGTTGGCGAGCCTGGAAGAGGCTTCGGATGGGACCGTCGGCTTTTTCGTTCTGATGAAGGATCAGGCCGATCTGAGCTTTGCCGATCAGATCGACGACTGGCAGGCAAAGGGACGGTGGGTCCAGGGTCAGTTGCAGACCACTGCGGATAGCTCACAAAGCGAACTGGCACAGGTCTTGACCCGGGAGCGCAGCACTGGGCACATTGATCAGTGGCAACGTTTCTGGATCGTCAATACGCTCTGGGTGGAGGGGGACCGGTACGCGGTCGAGGCACTGGCCCGGCAGCCGGGGGTGGCGCATATCCTTCCACCGATGAAACTTGAACTGCCAGCGGTTGAGGATGCGCCGGGTTTCGAAAGGGAACCGGATCAAATCCCGTGGAACTTGCAGCAGATCAACGCTGACGATGTCTGGGATCTGGGCTACGACGGCGAGGGTATCGTTGTGGGTGTCCTCGATACCGGTGTCGAGTACGACCATCCCGCCCTGATCCGGCAGTACCGGGGCAGCAACGGCAATGGACCACCCGTCCACGATTACAATTGGTACGATCCCTACTGGGACACCGGGTTTCCCCAACCCCTGCCCGTTACTTCTACCGTTACCCCGGGCGATCTGCGACCCTACCACGGTACCCATGTGACCGGTATCCTGGTCGGGCGGGAGCAAGATGGTTCCCATCAGATCGGCGTTGCGCCGGGCGCCCGCTGGATGTCTGCCTATGGCTGTTGTCCCGATAACGACACTCTGCTGGAAGCCCTCCAGTGGTTTGTGGCGCCGACCCGAAGGGATGGCAGCGGCGCGGATCCCGCTAAGCGTCCCCATGTGTTGCAGAATTCCTGGGGCGGGACCGGCGGCAGCACAATCTTTGCCCAGGCTATGGCAACCATCAAGGCGGCCGGTATCTTTGTATCGGTCTCGGCGGGCAATTTCGGCGAAGATGGCTGCGCGACGCTGGCATCGCCCGGGGACAATCCTGGCGTGTTCAGTGTTGGTGGGACTGGTATCAGTGGCAATATGGATACTATGTATCCTCTATCTTCCCGGGGCCCTAATCCTTTTACCGGTTCGATCGGCCCGGACGTGGTGGCGCCCGGTGATTCTATCGTGTCTTCCTGGCCTGGATCTACGGATTACCACGCCCTTAGCGGAACTTCCATGGCTGCTCCCCATGTGGCAGGAGCCGTCGCCCTGCTCTGGCAGGCCAATCAAGCATTGATCGGCAAGGTGGATCACACCGCCGAGTTGCTGCGCAAGACCGCCGAGCCAGTGATCCATGCCGGGCAGGTCTGCGGCGGGGTGGATAGCGGCAACCAGCATCCCAACAACACGGCCGGTTGGGGGCGTCTGGATGTGCTGCGGGCCCTCGAGCTTGCGGGCAGAGGCGATGGCAGCCTGACCGTACGGGTTACCGACGAGCAGGGACACAGTCTGGATGATGCGATGGTCAGCCTGGCAAGAAGCATTTCCGGCCTGGGCCAGGTGGCGCTCGACGGGCAAGCTGTGAACGGTGAATATCAGTTCATTGTGGCGCCAGGCCTGGCCACAGTTTCCGCCGAACGCTTCGGATATGAGTCCGATTCTGCCTTTGTCATGGTGAATACTTATTCCTCGGTGACCATTGTCCTTCGGCGGAGCCCACAGTTTTCCGTGCAGGGTGTGGTCTGGTCGGAGCTTCCCTTCAAGATGTACGTTCCAGCGATTCTCAGCGGCGGCGACGGGCGAGGGATTGCCCGCAGCGCCAGTTCTGGCCGTCGACAACCCGACGATGCTCACGGCTTGGAGGCTACGGTTACCGTTCTTGATAGCCCTTTGCCACCGGTGATGACCGACTGCAGCGGTGCTTTCAATCTGATGCTGCCCGAAGGGAGTCACCGGCTGCTGGTTGAGGCTCTTGGCTACGAGCCGCAAACGATCACTATGGTGGTAGATGGTCCTGAAACGCTAGCGGTTGCGCTGCAGCCGGCCTGGGACTACCGCATGGAGGACAGCCGCGATGGATCGGTGGCCTATAACTGGATCGAAGCTTCCGGGGGTACGGCTTACAGTTTACGTGATGACGACCGTGCTGAGATCAGCCTGCCGCAGGGGCGTTCATTCCGGTTTTATGGGCAAGAGTACGGCATTGTGTATGTGTTATCCAACGGGATCGTCAACTTTGGTGTTCCTGCACTCCGTTATCAGGGTGTCATTCCCTTCGAAGGCCAGCCCAACAACGCCATTTACGCCCTGGGCGAGGACCTAAACCCCCGGGCGCGGGAACAGTACAGTACCACGTACAACAACAGAATCTACGTGCTGGATACCGGCAACAGGATGGTGATCCAATACGACGAGGTGGAACACTGGTCAACCGGGCATCCCGAGACCTTCCAGGTGATTCTGGAATACGCAACAGCGGAGATCACCCTGCAATACCAGAAGGTGAGCTGGCCCGATCACACGACAGTGGGCGTAGAGAACGAGACAGGTAACCGGGCTGTGGTCTATTCCCGGGATAACTCAGCCCACCTTACCAATGGACGGGCGGTTCGTTTTACCCCGGTGTTCGGGCAACCGCCCCAGTCGTGCGGGCAGTAATCATCCTGGTGCAAAAAGACAGCCTTGACTCCGTCCCATAAGTCAGATAAAAAAACACCGCCAGCATGGCGGTGTTTTTTGTGTGGTCGGTCACTGGTGCCGCTACATCGCCTCACCTTCGCTGCTATCGGCAAGGATCTCCCCGAGGGACACCAGGGCGTAGCCGGCATCCTGAAAGGATTGCAGGACCCGGGGCAGGGCATCCAGGATAATCTGGCGATCAGAATGCGTGTAATAGAGGGCTCCTGGCGCCGCGTTGCCGTAGACATTGTCGTAGATCGTCTGGGCAGTCGCCCCATCCCGCCACTCGTCGGCACCATAAGTCCAGATGACGGTGGTCCAGCCCAGGTCATAGGCCGTTTTCACGCTAAGCTCGCTACGGGAACCGTAGGGTGGCCGGAAGAAGGGTCGGGTTGTCTGGCCCGTCAGTTCCATCACCAGTTCTTCGGTATCCTCCAGTTCCTTGGTCACCTCCTCGGCGCCGAGGGAATTAAAAGCTGCGTGAGTCCAGGAATGGTTTGCCAGTTCATGGCCGCGTGCCGCAATCTTCTGGGTCGCCTCGGGGTACCAGGACACCCATTCTCCCTGCAGGAAGAAGGTAGTTCTGTAATCGAATTCGTCCAGGATGTCCAGGACCTTGTAGAGCATTTGCGGGTCCCCCTGAACATCAAAGCTGATGTTGACCTGTGGCCGGCCGTCTGGTGCGCTCGGGTTGCCCATATAGACCAGGTCGGGGCTGGCCGCCGGCCGGTCGCCGGCCGGCTCAGGCGAAGGTGTATCGGTCGGTAGCGGCGTGGGCGAAGCCGTTGGCGTCGCAGTCGGTTCGGGCGAGGGTGTATCGGTCGGTACAGGTGTATCGGTAGGTGTTGCCGTTGGCACTGTGGTGGGGGTATCGGTGGGCGCGGGAATGTCGGTGGGTGCTGCCACTTCCACCTGAGCGACGGTCTTGCTTTCGGGCTCATCGCCGCCACATGCCGCCAGCGCCAGCAAGAGGATCAGCAAGCCAATTAACAGGGTAACAGTTCGTATTCTGCCATTCGGAATCATTAGTTTTTCTAACCTCATTCGTCGAAAAGTTCTCCCACTGAGCGTCCTTCGTGGATGCGTAGGATAACATCGCCCAGCAGCGGTGCCACGCTTAACACCTTCAACTTGTTGCCAATTCGCCTTCGCTTCTTTTCTTCAATCGGCACCGTGTCGGTCACCACAATCTGCGTGAAGCCTGTCTTCTCGATACGCTTGGCTGCCGGCTTCGAGAGGATCGCATGGGTCGCCGAGGCATACAACTTGCGCGCTCCTGCTTCCCGCAGGAAGCGAGCGGCCTTGCACAGGGTGCCGGCTGTATCGATTTCGTCATCCACGATCAAAACGTTTTTACCGGCAACATCGCCGATTACGTTGAACATCTTGGTTTTTTTGCCGTCTTTCCGGGTCCGGCGTTTTTCGATGATTGCCAGGGGCAGGGCCAGTCGCTCCGCGAAGTCCCGGGCCCGCCCAACCCCACCGATGTCCGGAGATACCACTGCCATGTCATCGGGCGTCCATTTCATCTTCTTGAAATAACGGATGAAGAGGTCGACCGTGGGCAGTTCGTCGGTGGGAATGGTGAAGAATCCCTGAATCTGACCGGCGTGCAGGTCCAGAGTCAGGAAACGATCGGCGCCCGCCACAGTGATCAGATCTGCCACCAGGCGGGCCGTAATGGGCACTCTTGGCTGGTCTTTTTTGTCGGTCCGGCCATATCCGTAGTAGGGGACTATTGCTGTGATACGCCCGGCCGAATCGCGGCACAGGGTGTCGAGGAAGATCAATAGTTCCATCAGATTCTCGTTGACCGGCGGGCATGTGGGCTGGATCAGGAAGACATCCTTGCCCCGCACGCTCTCGTGGAGACGACAGAAGGTATTGGTGTTGGAAAATTGAAAAACGTCCCGCCCACCCAGAGGGATATCAACATAATCGGAGACACCCTGCGCCAGGCGGCGATGAGCAGTCCCACTATAGATCGCCATATCACCATGCGCCCTGAAGATCGTGGTGGACGTGACAGGAGCGACAACGGGAGGTGATTTCGGCTGTGTTGGCTCTGGTGGCCCAAGGGACTCGACGGTGGTTGAGCTCTGGGTGTGGCTACCGTTGGCCTCGTTTTCCTGAATTGGCAGTTTCTGAAGAGTTGTCACTGCTGTAACCCTATTCTTTCCTGCTCCCGCGCTTTGAAGTCAGCTCTCCTGATCTCCATTGTAATTGCTGCGGCCTGATCTTGCAATTCCAGACGACAATCCATTTCCCCCTTCAACATCAACCTGAGGCACTCATCTATCTCAAGAGTCCAAACATCAATCAAGGCGAGCCCTGTGAGCCTGCGCAAAAGGAGTGATAAGAGATACTGGATTAACGAGGTTGTTTTCCCGTTCTATCCTCGCTGAAGCCATTTATCCGAAGAAACCGATGGGGTCGCCACCAGTGAATCAGCTCCTCAGAACCGATGGCAATAACCGCTCGGCGGCGCGATAGGGGTCGATCTGGCGCCGGGTAACAGCCTGGATCAATTGCTGCAGCTCCTGCTCAGACTTTGTGATTCTCAGTTGCTCCAGAACGGCGGACTGGAGGATCTGGAAAATAATACTTCGGGCCCGGTTTTCCTCGCGGCGCTGGAACTCTTCCGTGCTGTGCAGGAACTCCCGGTGATCCTCGATGCCTGCCATGAGTTCGGTGATGCCTTCATGCCTGGGGGCGATGGTTTTCAGAATGGGGGGTACCCATCCCTCTCCATAGACAGGTGGTTGATCCACGGACATTGCCTGCCCATGATGCACAACCACTCCCCCTGCCGGTCGGGCTGCACCTATGCCAAGCATCATCTGCAACGCCAGGACCGCCTTATCCACCCCTTCGCGGTCGGCCTTATTGACCACCAGCAGGTCGGCGATTTCCAGAATGCCTGCCTTGATCGCTTGCACCTCATCCCCCAGTCCCGGGGCTTCCACGACCACCGTCGTGTGGGCAATGCTGGCAATCTCGACCTCAGCCTGACCGACCCCTACCGTCTCGACGATGATGCGCTCGAAACCGGCGGCATCCAGCAGCATGATAACGTTCGCCGTGGCGCGGGCCAGACCGCCCAGGCTGCCGCGGGTTGCCATAGAACGAATAAAGATGCCCGGATCGCCGCTCAGATCGCGCATCCGCACCCGGTCTCCCAGCAAGGCGCCCCCCGTGAATGGGCTGGTGGGATCCACCGCAACAATGCCAACCTGTTGATCATGTCCCCGATAGGCCCTCGCCAGGCCATTGACCAGGGTTGACTTGCCTGTGCCAGGCGCGCCCGTCACTCCCACGATGTGGGCCTGACCCGTGTGGGGATAGAGCGTCGCCAGGGCTTCGTGCGCCTCAGCGCCGTTGTTCTCAACCAGTGTGATGGTGCGGGCAAGGGCTCGCCGATTGCCGGCCAAAAGGTTGTCGGTCAGGGTCATGGGTCGGTGATCAGTGATCGCTAGTCAGTCAACGCTAAAAGGAGAGCCATGCCTTCGACGCTATTCAGGGTATCTGGACAGGGATCACTGGTTACTGTGCATCGATTACCCTCTGAGCGGCCGAACGCATGTCAGCGACAAGCTCACGCCACCCGCTAACCGCTTTTTTTCGATCCCACTTGCTGAGCCGGACCAGGTAGGTTGGTTGGTAGATAGCCAGAGTCGGAATACCGCCGGGGCCATCGTACCACCTGCCCCGCTGCTCCGTCAAGTTGAACTTTGCATCGATCAGAGCCTGGGCCGCCGGACCCCCGATGGCGACGATGGCTGCCGGCTGGATCAGGATCAGTTCCTCCTCCAGCCAGGGCCGACAGGCGGCCATTTCTGCCTTGCGCGGTGGCCGCAGCTCAGGTCTGCCATCCTTACCGGTTTTGGAAGCCAGACATTTGGTGACGTTGGTAATCCAGATGGAATCTCTCGTGAGGTCAGCCTGGGCCAGCGCCTTGTCCAGGTAGTCCCCGGCAGGGCCGGAATAGGGCCGGCCGGTGCGGTCGTCGGTCTGGCTGGGACCTTGCCCGATGAGCATCAGGGAGGCCTGGGGATGGCCCGCGCCGAAAACCACTCGGTCGCGCGTCTGGTGTAGGGGGCAGTTGGTGCAGGCCAGGCAGGCCGCGCGCAGTTGGGGTAGATCGTCATATTGGGCGAACAGAGGCAGCATGTGGTGATTGTACCTGGTAGAGACGTTGCATGCGCCACGCCCATGATGTTGGTTGGCCCACATCATGATGCAACGTCTCTACGAAGGTCATGGACAGGTATCGCCGAAGGTCCCTGCCACCATCATGATATCCTTGACCGTCACTTCGCCGTCGTCGTCCAGATCATAGGGAGGAGCGGACTCTCCCCAGCGATCGGCGATGCTGATGAGGTCGGCCACCGTGATCTCCATGTCGTGGTCGAAATCACCTACCAGGCCGCAGGATGTGATCGTCAGGGTCAGCCCATTGGACATCTGGGCCACCGGCGAGGCGTTGCGCAGCGTGACCTTCCTGGGGCCAGGCAGTCGCACCTGCTCGTCGGTGAGATAGCCCTTCATCCAGCCCAGGCCCTGGTAAAGGGTCGTCAGCGGCTGGCCGTCCAGGAAGAGCTGGGCGCCAGAGGAAACGCCGTCGGCAAAGACCTGAAACTCCGCACCGCTGGTACCCTGGAGGATCTCGTCAGGGTAGGGTCCGTTGATGGTCAGCACCGGGTTGTAGACGGTGAACTGCAGCGGGTTGGAGACGATGTTGCCGCTGAGCCGCTGCACCGTTACCGTGTGCTCTCCGGCGGTTTGCAGGCCGGTTGGAATGATCCCCATGAGCAGTTGTGGATCGGAATACAAAGTGGACACGCTGCTTCCGTCCCACAGCACATCGTCGCTAGACTTGAAATTTTCACCATGTACTTCCAGCAATATCCCTGTGGTGGTGGGTAGGGTAGCTGACATAGGAGACAGCGCAGTGATCTTGGGCACAGAGTCGAAGAAGCCCTCGGCCCAGGTGTTGGGCGCGTTCCAGACAGCGCTGTAGGGCCAGTTGTAGTCGTCCCCCTGGGCGTCGACCCAGTAGTGGCCCAACATGATGCCCATGTGGTCGGACACGCCGGAGAATGCCGATCCGATACGCAGTTCGGCGTTCCAGGTGGAACCGCCGTGGTTGGATCGAGTGAAGGCGGCCAGGGACTGGTCCACATAGACAGGCGTGTCGTCACCAAACCCGCCCGAGCCATTTCCCTGCCGGGTGAAGGGCAGGCCATCCTGGCCGACGTAAAAGCCGTAGTCGCTGGGTTGGGCCAGCGGATCCTGGCTGAGGTTGCCGTCCAGCCGAATGCCCGCGTACGAACCGGGCGAACTTGGCCCCTGGTTTTTAAGTCCGCTGAAGCAGGCCCAGAGATGCTCGTCATCGCGGGCAAACACCACCCGCGCCTGGGAGCCATCGTCGTAGGGTTGCAGCATGATCAGGCTGCTGCCGGCGTAGGTCGCGTCGTTGCAGCGACCATCCAGCCTGGCGCTGCCGCGGGCGATGGCCAACGGAGAGACGTGGAAGGTCCTCGAGGCCGTCTGGTGCTGGCCGTCTGAGTCGCTGGCCGTCAATTGCACCAGGTGGCTGCCCGGCGCCAGGCCGCTGACCTGCTTACTGTCGCCGGTTCCCAGGGAAGAGCCGTCCAGGTACCAGTTGAGCCGGCTGTCGTCCAGCCAGCCATCCTCCGCGTCGGTGCCCCAGCCCTCCAGGGTGATCATCTTGCCCGCTTCCAGCCAGTAGTCAGCCGGCGGCCAGACGATCACAGCCTCCGGGGCCCTCCGCAACACCCTGAATCGGTGAGATAACACCGTCGACGTGTTGAAACCATCACTGGCCACCACCTGCACCACTGCGTTGTCGGTGGTGCTGCCGGGCAGCAATGTGCTATCGATGTTGACCTCGTATTGCGCAACCGTTGATTTCCCGATGAGATCGGTCGACAGCGCCTGCCAGGGGCTGCTGGGGGTGGCCCGATACTGCACCATGAAGTGGGGGATATCGCCGTCGGGATCGTAGCTCTCCCATCGCACGGTGAGCAGATCGTCCACGGTGATGGAAGTGGTTGGCGCCAGCATGCGCAAGACGGGGGCGTTGCGTCCCACCACCAGCTCGTCCAACTGGGTGCTGTTGGCCCGTAGCCTTATCTTGGCCACCGCGCCCGACGGTCTGGGGGCGGTGAGGCCGAAGTGCACCGGTGCCATGGGATCGGTTGGCTCGTCGGTGGCCACAGGGATCACCGGATGGGTCGCCAGCACCACATTGCGGGAGTCGAGGAACTGGACCGTGTAGTCCACCAGATGGACGGTTTCCGGTTCAACCGCCGGCGATGCGATCTCGACCCACTTGCGTTGCATGGAATTGCCCAGCCTGCTTGTCTCCATGACCCATGCATGGTTGAGACGGCTCCGTGATGGAGTCAGTAGGTTGATCTCTCCAGTGACCAGGACCAGGCTGCTCTCTGGTCCCATGGTCTGAGCCTCCACCGGTTCCCTGGTGGGATATAACTGGTTGAACATGGCGAGCCAGGTATAGCGGCTAATCCACTGCGGCCCCGAATAGGTCATCACATCGGACCCCATGGTGGGGGAGATGGGTGTCTGGGTCCTGGGCTCGAATCCCCAATAGTCGGCCGGCAGGAGCTGGCAATTATCGCCCGGGTAGTTGGGATCGGGGCCTGACAGGCCGCCGCCGCAGTTGACATGCTTTCTGCCGTAGTTGTGGTAGGTCTCGTGGGCCAGTACGGCCGAGCGCTGCTGCACAGGCCAGCCCTGGGTGGTGCCTGCGGTGGCCGGGAACTTGACCCATAGCTCATCCCCCGGAACATAGGCCCGGCCGATGGCGGTGCCGGTGCTGGTCGTATGGTGGATCAGGCCCACGTAGTGGGAAGTCCCTTCGCCGGAGTCGCCGTCGCAGCCGTCGGGATCGTCAGACCAGATGTTGTGCCAGTAGAGGTTCTGCAGGATCGCTTTTTTGTCCTGGGGCAGATCGTAGGCGCTGTGATTGAAGGGCCAGACCCCCTCCTCGATGTAGCCGCTCTTGTGGTAGAGGCCCAACTCGTCGGTGGGCGACATGTCCAGCATTTGGGAGGTCAGGTGCACATATTCCGGGTCGGTGTGCCTGCCATATGGTCCATGCTGCCTAACCCGGACGGCCACCAGGCAGATGGGCACCTGTTCGTAAAAGGATGCGTACTGGTCCATGACTGCGCCGGTCAGGTTATCATCGTACATTCTGCGGGGATCGATGGTGGCCTCCAGCCGGATCTCATCCTCCACCGTCCACTCGGGCGGCAGTTCGAAGAGCCAGGTGGTGTCGATGTCCGCCCGGTCGAAGGGGGTGCCGGTCTGCAGCAGGCTGGGTGAAACGATGGCCTGTAGCGGCGAGCCCTCCATGGGCACCCCGTCGCGGGTTCCTTCCAGGATGGCTTCGGGATAGGCGATGTCGTCGCCTACCAGCTGTTGGCCGTAAACGCGGACGAAAGTGCGTTTGTTGGCGATCTTATGGGGTTCGGGGTCTGTCAGGTTTTGCTGGCCCGAGGTTACCTCGATGTACTGGATGTTGAAGTTCCATATCAGCGGCGGGCTATCCTGGTGCAGGCGGCTGACGCCGTTGGAGCGGTAATAGAGATATTCATTGTAGAGCTGCAGGCGGCTGGGGAACCAGTCGTCCTGGGGCAGCACGTTGGCATCCATGCGTTCTGAGTAGGGGCCGCCTGAAGGATTTTCGGCGACGCCGCGCCCGATTCGGCGCAACTGCCCTGCGCCGCTGGTGCCGTCCCGCTCCAGCCACCAGACGTGGTCGTCGGTGGCGATGACGGCATCGATGCTGCCCAGGGTGGCGATGCGGTGGATAGTGTGCTGGATGCTGCTGGAGCCCGAGCCGGGGATATTGCCGTCCCACGATTCTACCTGGTCAGGATCACCCAAGACGTCATATCTCACCCAGAACACCGCCCGATCAAAGAGGCCGGTACCGGTGCTGGCGCCGTAGATCTCCTTGGTCCATCCGGTCCGCTCCTGGTGGGGTGTGCAGGGAACGGAACAGCCGCGGTCGATGCGATAGACACCGGAGGTGGTGCCAAACCAGATGAAATAGTCGTCCACCGATATGGAGGTGGGCTCCCCGGTAGTAGGGTACATAACATCCTGCACCGTGCCGCCGTAGATAGATACACGGCGCACTGCGTCGTCCACGGTGGTCCAGTACACGTAGCCGTCGGCGAGGGCCATAGCGGTGGGCGCGGTGCCCGACACATAGCTGGCCAGATCGAAGACCACCGAAGGAGACTGCACCATGCGACGCCGGATCTTTTGTGCTGGCTCGTCATTGTAGTACACCGCGGTGGGATCGGCCTGCAGCTGGCGGAAGCGATAGCAGTCGGACTGGGTCCATAACGATTCGACCGTGCCGTCCGCCAGCTGGCGTTTGAGTTCGGAGGTGAAGGAGCCGACATCGCCGTAGCAGCGAGCATAAAAGATCGTGCCATTTAACAGGAAGAAGTCTGTTACGTCGTCGTCGGCGACGACGATCTCGGCCAGGTCGGGCGATCGCTCCTGGAGTGGAACATCATCCCCGGCGTGGGCGACCGATGGCAGGGCAAGGGCAGCAAGGAAAAGAGTGAGGACAACGAGTAGAGCCCAATACCAGGCAAAGTACTGGGTCGAGGGTCGTCTCCAGGTAGGAGCCATTGGGAAACCTCCCTTTTTATTTGCGGTGCCTGGGGGCAGGCTCAGCGGTAATGCCAGATACTCATGGATTCCGAAGCAGGTTTTTTGTTCGAACGAAGGCTAGCGAAAGATGGCAGGGTGGCTCACCTGCAAGAAGATCGATCTGGACTATCGGGCAAGCACGCACCCGAGCGCGGAAGTGACGATAGATAATGGAGAAAAAAGGTGACAACCAGTAGCCAGAAGCCTGGCTGGCCTTTACAGTGTATCACGCGGGGATACCTGCGGGACATGATGCAGATCATATTGAGTGGGATTTGTGATGGAAGGAGCAGGTGGAGGTTCGTCGGTTGCAGCCGGGAGATTGAAAAAGCGTGCGGCTCTCATCGATCGAGAAACCGCACGCCGGGTTGAATCGTTGGGCGAGGACGGGCGCTGGCCCGGCACTCTGCGCAACGTAGGTTAAACATCCAGGTTGCGCACCTGCTTGGCGTGGGTCTGGATGAAGCGCTTGCGCGGTGGCACAGCGCTGCCCATCAGCATGTCAAAGGTCCGGTCCGCGGCTGCCGCGTCCTCGATAGTGACCTGCAGTAGCGTGCGGTGTTCGGGATTCATGGTGGTTTCCCACAGCTGATCGGGATTCATCTCGCCCAGACCCTTGTAGCGCTGCAGGTCAACCTTCTTGCCGTCCATGCGCTTCAACGCTTTTTCCTTCTCATCCTCGGTATAGACGTAATGCTTCTGTTTGCCCACCTTGATCAGATAAAGGGGTGGTTGGGCGATATACAGATGTCCCTCGGTGATCAGGGGTTCCATATAGCGGAAGAAGAAAGTAAGCAACAGGGTGCGGATATGGGAGCCATCCACGTCGGCATCGGTCATGATCGTAACCTTGCCATAACGAAGGTTATCTGTGTTGAACTGGTCGCCAATGCCAGTGCCCAAAGCAGTGATCAGCGCCTGGATTTCCTTGTTGGCCAACGCCTTGTCCAGGCGGGCCTTCTCGACGTTGAGGATCTTTCCGCGCAGGGGCAGGATGGCCTGAAAGCGGCGGTCCCGGCCTTGCTTGGCGCTGCCGCCGGCGCTGTCACCCTCGACGATGTAGAGCTCTGACCGGTCGCGGTTGCGCTCGGAGCAGTCGGCCAGCTTACCGGGCAGGGTCGCGCTTTCCAGAGCACTCTTGCGGATAACCAGGTCGCGCGCTTTGCGCATGGCCGCCCGGGCCCGACTGCTGGTCTGGCACTTATCGATGATGCGTTTGGCGTCTCGAGGATTCTGCTCCAGCCATTCTCCCAGGGTCTCGCCCACCGCTGATTGCACATAGCTCTTGATCTCGGCATTCAGAAGCTTGACCTTGGTCTGGCTTTCGAATTGGGGGTCGGGCAGCTTGACACTGACGATGGCTGTCAGGCCCTCGCGGGTGTCCTCAGCAGAGAAGGAGGGCTCGTTGTCCTTGAGCAGACCCTGCTTGCGGGCATAGTCGTTGATGCTGCGGGTCAGGGCAGCCCGCAGGCCGGTCAGGTGAGTCCCGCCGTCCGGCGTGTTGATGGTGTTGGCGAAGGTGTAGGTCGACTCGTTGTAGCCGTCGGTGTACTGCAGAGCAGCTTCAATCAGCACACCTTCAAGCTCGCGCTCCACATAGATGGGGGAGTGGAGTGTGCCGCGGTTCTTGTTGAGGTAACGAACGAAACTTTGCACACCACCTTCGAAATAGAACGTGGCGCTGCGCTGTTCCTCGCCCCGCAGGTCGTTAAAGATCAGTGTGATTCCCCGCGTGAGAAATGCCATTTCGCGGAAGCGCTGCAACAGGGTATCGTAGCGATACTCAAGCACCTCGAAGATCTCAGGATCACGCAGGAATGTTACCGTCGTTCCTGTGGTCTGCCCTCTTTTCATCTTGCCGACTACGTCGACGCCGGTCTTGGGAACGCCCCGTTCGAACCGTTGGCGGAAAACCTTGCCATCGCGTCGAACCTCTACCTCCATCCACTCGGACAGGGCGTTCACCGCCGAAACACCGACACCATGGAGACCGCCGGAGACCTTGTAGCCGCCACCGCCGAATTTACCACCGGCGTGTAGCTTGGTCATGACAACGGTAAGGGCCGATGACCCGGTATGTTCGTGAATGCCGACGGGGATCCCTCGGCCGTCGTCAGCGATGCTGATGATATCGTCGGGATGAATCGTGACGATGATTTCGTCGCAGGCGCCGGCCATGGCTTCGTCAATGGCGTTATCCACCACCTCGTAAACCATGTGGTGAAGGGCCTTGATGTCGGTGCCACCGATATACATGCCTGGACGACGGCGAACAGCCTCTAATCCTTCCAGGACCGTGATATCTGTGGCATCATAGTGGGCAGGCTGTTGACTTTTGTTGTTGGTGGCCATGGGTTTTCTCCTCAAATCAGTTCGGAACAATCAGCAAGGATCCTGGGTTGTAATCAAGGGTTATTCGCTCTCTTGTCAGGTCTTGGCAGGTGGGACCACGGTCGCCTCCTGCGCGGCCAGGGTTTCCTGCCATTGGGCATAGCGGTCCTGGTAGAAGATAAGCCGGGCGGCCGTCAACCCGGTAAGCAAAAGGGCATTGCCCGCGATTCCAATCAGCACACCTATGGGACTGAAAACAGCCAGTCGTTGCCAGATAAAGCCAAAACCCAGCAAAATTACACTGACAAGCACCACCAATCCCAGGGTACTCCACAGGTCTTTTGAAACGACAATAATGCTTTGCCACAGAGCCTGGGGCAGCCCTACGCCATCCGTTACCAACGCCGCTGCCACGAAATAGAGCATGAGATAGACCCAGAAAAAGGCCGATCCTACCAGCAAAACCAGCAACGCGCTCACGGCAGCCGAGATTCCTGGCATGATCAGCAGGACGACTGTCAGTCCCAGGGATAAAAAAACCAGGAAGGCCACGGCCAGCAAAAGGAGAATCAGGCCATAGACTACGAGCAAACCCCAGGTACGCAAGCCTCGCTTCAACCAGAAAGCCAATGTCGTCGCCGGGACCTCGTCGCCGGTATCGGCTTCGTCCGACTCGCGAGACTCGCGGCTGATCGCCTCCAGCTGGGAAACGATCGTTGTCAGGAAAGCGCTACCCAGTCCCACACCCAGGATAAGCAGCAGCGGGGCAAGCAATAGAACGTTGGCTGAGGAAAGATCACTGCCGGCCCTGCTGCCCAGCCGGGCGGGATCGACCAGCCCTGGCAGCAACAGGTTGAACCATGTCAGCTCGTTGTCCAGCAACCACCACAGGTCAAATCTCTGGCCCACTTCTGCCAGCATTTCATGATATGGCACCATCATGCCGGCCATCTCTGGCGGCAAGGCGGCCGGTGAAAGCAACGAGATCGTGCTGTTGATCAATCCCGTTACCGACAAATGGGGGCCCAGCCAGAACCAGAGGTCGATAACGATCGGCAGGATCATCAGCCAGGGTCGCCGCTGGACCAGCCTGAAGCCACTTGTAATGGTGTCGATAAGTCCCAAAGGGATCTCCCAATGCTCAGTTCGAAAACGCTGCCGGGCAACAAGCAAGCGACACCTGCTGGCCTACCCACACACCTGGCAGACAAGTCACATCGATGCCGCCTGAAGCCAACGCTGAGCGTCAATTAGAACATGCTACATTATATCATAGTTTGCATAAGTCGACCAGAAACCAACACCTATTTTGCCTGGATTTATAACGCATGTTCTACGATCGCGGTGCTGCGTCAAAAAACCGTGCGGCGGGCGACTGCAAAGCGTCAGGTGGGAGCTCTTGACGTTGATGGGTCCTCGCGGTACAATCGATTCATGGAGATCCGTCCTGACGAATGTCCGGAGACACCGTTGGGCGTTAGATAATCGGTGTTCTGCCAACCTTTTCGTGTGGAGCGTTTGTTGACCATCATTACGCTGACAACCGATTTCGGGGTTGTAGATAGCTATGTTGCCATGATGAAGGGGGTGATCCTGGGGATCGCGCCTTCGACTCGTCTTGTGGATATCACCCACGAGATCGCTGCACAAAATGTGCGTCAGGCAGCATACGTCGTTCAAAGCGTTATTCCCTATTTCCCGCGCGGCACGATCCATATTGTCGTGGTGGACCCTGGGGTCGGCAGCACCCGTCGCCCCATTGCAATCAGGATCCCGGCTGGGGTTCTGGTTGGTCCGGACAACGGTGTTTTCTCCTACCCCCTGGCGGCGGAGGGGCAAGCGGGCAGCAACACCGTTTCTGCGATACAGCTGGACAGACACGACTATTGGTTGCCGGAGGTGAGTCAGACCTTCCATGGGCGGGATATCTTCGCTCCGGTCGGGGCCCACCTGGCCGCTGGTGTATCCTTCACAGACCTGGGAACACCGATTGGCGATCTTGTCCGGTTTCCCGTGTCAAAACCCAGGCGCCTGCTGGACGGCGCAATAAAAGGAGCGATTATCTACAGCGACCACTTCGGTAACCTGATCAGCAACATTCCCGGGGATTGGCTGGGGGATAGCCAATGGACCATTCATATTGCCGGGAAGACCCTGGTCGGTCCTGACGCAACCTACGCGGCAGTCGGCCGGGCAGCGTTGCTGTCCCTGGTTGGCAGCGGCGGGCTGTTGGAGGTGGCCGTGCGCGACGGCAGTGCAGCTCGCCATCTTGACGTCGGCGCCGGTGAACCTATTGAACTGAGGCCCCGTGCAATGGGCAGGTCCTGAAGGCCACCCTATCAATTGCCCTCGGCAACATCTTTACCAGCTCATGCATCGCCCGCTGGCGCGGGCAGGTGCCAGCGTTGACAACCGAAAATCGAAAATTCAGCAATTGAAAATTAGAACCCTGAGGAGGTCTTAGCAATGGAGCAATTCATCATCGAAGGTGGACACCCTCTCAACGGTGAGGTTATTCCCAGCGGCAACAAGAATGCAGCCCTGCCGCTGATTGCAGCCTGTCTGCTTACTGACGAGCCGGTTATCCTTCACAATGTGCCCAGGATTGGGGATATTGAAACCCTGCTGGTCCTGCTCAGCGAATTGGGTGTACAGATCACCCGAAATGGCGACCAGAGTATCACATTGACCGCCCGCGACCTGCGCCATGCCGCGCCCAATCCCGAGCTGTTTCGGCGTATACGCGGCTCGATTACGCTCATCGGGCCGATGTTGGCGCGAGCCGGCCAGATTCAGTTGCCTCTCCCCGGCGGCGACAAGATCGGACGGCGGCGCATCGACACCCATCTGTTGGCCCTGGAAGCCATGGGGGCTCAGGCGGAGCATAACGGAGATTTCACCCTGGTGGCCAACGGGCTTTCAGGAGCAGATGTGTTGCTGGATGAAACCAGCGTGACCGCTACCGAAAATGCAATCATGGCTGCGGCCCTGGCGCGGGGAACTTCAATCATCCGTAACGCCGCCTCTGAACCGCACGTGCAGGACCTGTGCCTGTGCATCAACGAGATGGGGGGAAAGATCAGCGGCATTGGCAGCAATATTCTGCATATCGAAGGGGTAGACCGGTTGCACGGCGTTGAATTCAGCATCTGCCCCGATCATATCGAGGTGGGCAGTTTCATCGGCCTGGGCGCCGTGACCGATGGAGAACTCCGCATCCGCGGCGTGAATCGCCAGCATACGCGCATGATGGACATGATCTTCCGGGAGCGACTCGGCGTTGCCATGCACTATGAGGAGGATACCCTGGTTATCGAGGACAAACAGGAGCTGACGATCCAGCCAGATGTCGGCGGCGCGGTACCCAAGATCGAAAATTCCCCCTGGCCTGCCTTTCCGGCCGATGTGCTGAGCATTGCTCTGGTGCTGGCAACCCAGGCGCGCGGGACCGTGTTGATCCATGACAAGATGTTCGAGAGTAGATTGTACTTCACTGACAAGTTGATCACCATGGGCGCCCAGATCATACTTTGCGATCCCCATCGAGCTGTGGTGGTGGGACCCTCGACATTGCGCGGTAGCACTGTTGTCAGCCCGGATATCCGGGCAGGTATGGCCCTGGTGATCGCTGCCCTCTGCGCCGAGGGTGTCAGCGAAATCGGTAACATCAATCAGATCGATCGTGGGTACGAGAATCTGGAGGAGAAACTGAAGGGCCTAGGCGCGTCTTTGGAGCGGCACAGCCTCTGAACCGTTGCTTCTCGCCACAAACCATGTTATAATGCTGCATCTTAACTTGAATCAAGAGGAGCAGGCATGGACGCAGATCAATTGACCCAGATGGTCACCTGGTTGGATGAAGAGCATCGCCATGACCGTGGGGAGATCGGCAAACTCCAGCAACGGATTGAAAACCAGACAACCGAGATTGTCGAACAGGCGCGTCGTGTCCAGGAACTGGAAGGTCAGTTGGCCAGCACGCAGGCACAACTGGTCAAATTCTCTCAGATAGAGCAAGCGCTGCAGCAACTCAAGAACGAAGTGGTCTTGATGCTGGGGCGTGTCGACGAGCAGCGATTGCAGGACCAAAGACAGGTTGAGCGCGGTCGTGCCGTCGACCGGGAAACCTTCTCCCGAAGCATCAGTGAGGTGCGCAAGGAGTTGCCGCGCCTGAATCGAATTGAGGAAGAATTGGACCAGCGCAAGGCTGAGGATCAGCGCATCAGTGAGCTGGTGTTGGGGCTGCGTCAACAGGTCAATGGCATCGACAAGCAAATCGATGAGCGTACCCGCAGTCTGCCCTTTTTGATGGAACAGCGAACGCAAAACAACAAACGCATTGCCCAGTTGCAGCAGGAGAACGTCGAACTGTTTAAGCGCACCGAATCTTCGGGCAGCAAGCTCCAGATTCTGGAGGCGGATATCCAGCGCGTCGACCGGGCTGTGGTCGCTGTGCAGCCGGTTCCAGGGCAGCTGCGCGAGGAAGTGGATACCTTTGTCGAGGCTCAGAAGCTCACGGATGTCGAGCGGGATCGCCAGTTGGTTCGCTGGCAGGAGGAGTTCGATGAGCAACGCGAGGTAATTACCCGCCAGCAGAAGCAGCTTCAGGATTTCGGTCTGCAGATTGAGGAAAGCAAACGAGTGCTCGCTGGCTTGCACGGTTTTGAGGAGAGCATTCGCCGGGAGCAACATCAGGTTGGAGAGCTGCAGCGTCTGGCTGAAGAACGTCAGCGCAAGGAGCTCGACGACTTCACTGGAGAGGACGAAAAGCGCTGGCAGAAACAACTGTTGGCCTGGGACCATCGCTGGGGTGAGCAGGACAAGGTCAACCGGGATCTGGCAGTTCAGTTTGCGCCATTGAGCAAGGAGATCAACGCCACCAGGAACCTGGTCCGGCAGCTGTGGCGGCTCCAGGAACACTATGGTGCTCACCGGCTGGAAGAGGCCCAGCGTTGGCTGTCGTCGCTGGAAACGACCCTGAGAGATCTGCCAAAAGAGGGAAAATAGGGATAACGTATCTGGACACCGGTGTGCGTTGCATCCAGTGTGATTCATCAAGTGTTGAAAGGGGGATATAAAAGTATTCTGGAGGACACAAGGGGGAATAAGACCTGGGCGTAACCACGGGCGTAGTTGGACGTTCCGTGAGAGGGACAAATGGGGAGTGGCTGCGCGACAACGCTGGCGCGGCCCCGCACATTCAGCATAAGGGGGACAACTATGTTGGGGGACAGACTATCCTATCGCTTGCTGCCGGTCATCATGTTGCTGGCAGGTCGTCTCTTGGGCACACCGTCGGCCCAAGACTTTCAGCCAGTAACAGATTCCGTCGTCATCAATGAGGTGGCCTGGAGCGGTACTGGCGCCAGTGGCCATCATGAGTGGATTGAATTACACAATGCCGGCGACCAGTCGCTGGATATCACAGGTTGGCGGCTGGTGGCAGCTGACGGACAGCCGGACATTGCGCTGGTTGGTACCATAGCGCCCCACGGCTTTTTTCTTATGGAAAGCGGCGATGACAGTCCGGTGGCGGATATACCTGCCGACCAGGTCTTCCAGGGGACGCTGGGTGATGCCGGGGAGATATTGAGTCTTCGCAACGCCAATGGAATCCAGGTTGACACCGCCAACGGCGATGGTGGATTCTGGCCTGCGGGGACGGGCCATCCTGGATTTCGTGCCATGGAGCGCAGCAATCCTCTGCAGCCGGACGCCGACGGGAACTGGCACAGCAACAACGGTTTGGTGCGAAATGGGCACGACGAGGATGGCAATCCGATCAATGGCACGCCGGCATCCTCGAACTCACCGCCGGGACCTCCTTTGCCTACCGCAACGCCTCTGCCAACGCATACCCCGACAGAGACGCCTGCACCCACAAACACGCCAACACCCGAGCCGACCTCCACACCCTACTCCGATCAACTGACCCTCAACGAGTTCATGCCCAATCCCGACTCCGACTGGAACGACGATGGAACTGCCGACGAGCAGGACGAGTACATTGAGCTCTTCAACGGTAGCGCGCTGCCGCTGGATGTTTCCGGTTGGCAGTTAGATGATCGAGCAGAGGGAGGTTCTTCTCCATACGTTCTGCCTGCCGGCTCATGGATACCGGCAAGAGGATTTTTGCTTGCCTTTCGTAGCGAGAGCAATCTGGCGCTCAACAACAGTGGCGGCGACTCGGTGCGTCTTCTCCGGCCAGACGGCCTTCTGGTGGAGGAATTTCCGTATACGAATGGCCGGGACGACGAAGCCTACAGCAAGACGGTCGACGGCGGCGGCGAATGGGTCCGTACCTATCCTCCTTCGCCCGGTTCCTCCAACCAGCCGCCACCCACTGCCACGCCGACCGCAACACCGACGACGGCAACGCTGGCAGGTTGGGTGTTCGAAGATTCTGATGAGGATGGCGTTTACGAGCCATGGCACGGGGAAACGGGAATCGCCAATGTGTTGGTCATCCTCAGCGATGGCCGGAGCAAGCTCACGGGGCCAACGGGCTGGTATGGCTGGCACAACCTGCCGCCTGACGACTATACAGTCTGGCAAGCACAGCCAGTTCATTCCATCAGTTCCACGCCGGATCAACTGACAGTGACGCTGGTTGCCGGCCAGTTCCATGACAACGTCAATTTTGGCGAAATCTTCCTGCCGCCCTCCCAGATCCAGCCGCCGGTGTCTCTCAACGAGTTTCTTCCCTCGCCATCTTCCGATTGGGACGGTGATGGGTCCGCCAGCGCCGAAGACGAGTGGGTTGAACTTTACAACGACTCCGACCAGACCATGGATGTCGGTGGCTGGTTTCTGGATGACGTGGATGATAGCCCAGTCCGATTACCGACAGGTAGTGCCCCTTATTTGATACCACCTGGCACACTGATTCTGCCGCAAAGCTATCTGGTGATCTATCGAAGCAGCAGTCGTGTGGCACTGAATAACAGCGGAGATACCGTTCGCTTGCTTGGTCCAGGGCAATATGAGGTAGAGGCATTCTCCTATGGCTCCACCGGTTACGACGTTGCCTGGGCCAAGACTGTCGAAGGTGGCGAACAGTGGACCGATGGCTACCCGCCGTCGCCGGGCGGTGTCAATGGCGCTGGCGTGACACCATCACCCAGCCCGACCGCTACACAGACGGCGACAGCAAGCCCATCGGTGTCGCCAACGCCCGGTCCCTCCTTCACGCCCTCGCCCACGTCGACTCCGCTGGCCACTGCGACCCCATACCCGACCGTCGATCCAGGCTCCGTGATGGTGTTTCTCAACGAGTACATGCCGGACCCAGCCACAGACTGGAACGGCGACGGTGAGAGTGATCAGGGGGATGAATACATCGAGCTGTACAACGGGGGCGAAGAGGCAGTACACCTGGGTGGCTGGATTCTGGATGACGTCGAGGATGGCATGGTCGAGGGGCGACTCATGGCACCGCAGGGCAGCTCTCCCTACGTGATTTCCCCTGGCACGGTGATAACGCCGGGGGGCTATCTGCTCTTTTTCCGCAGCGATACGCGGCTGGCACTGAACAACACGGGGGACTGGGTGCGTCTGTTACAGCCCGACGGCAGGGAGGTCGAGGCGACCGAATACACTACCAGTCGGGACGACGAGGCCTACAGCAAGAGGGTCGATGGTGGAGACGAGTGGACCCGGCACTATCAGCCATCGCCGGGTGGCAGCAATATCCCACCGCCCGTCACGCTCACGCCAATCCCTACGGCGACCCTCACACCTTCACCGACTCACACGCCATCTGCAAGCCCAACAGGGAGCCCCTCGCCCACGTCGACTCCGCTGGCCACTGCGACCCCATATCCGACCGTCGATCCAGGCTCCGTGATGGTGTTTCTCAACGAGTACATGCCGGACCCAGCCACAGACTGGAACGGCGACGGTGAGAGTGATCAGGGGGATGAATACATCGAGCTGTACAACGGGGGCG
>JAYELL010000093.1:23571-29093 GCA_034717495.1 Chloroflexota bacterium
AGCAAGAGGGTCGATGGTGGAGACGAGTGGACCCGGCACTATCAGCCATCGCCGGGTGGCAGCAATATCCCACCGCCCGTCACGCTCACGCCAATCCCTACGGCGACCCTCACACCTTCACCGACTCCGTCGAACCCAACGCCATTCCCTACCAGCATCCGGCTCAACGAATACCTGCCAAAACCAGGCAGCGATTGGAACGGCGATGGTCAGGTGGACCCCGATGACGAATTCATCGAACTGTACAATAGCGCCGGGATTGATGTCGACGTGAGCGGATGGATACTGGATGATGCGCCGGGTGGCAGCCCCGTCTACGTGATTCCACAGGGGACCATGGCTGCTCCCCATAGCTACCTGGTCTTCTTCCGCAGCCAGACCGGTGTCGCTCTCAACGACACCGGTGACAATGTCAGGCTATTGTGGCCCGATGATACTGTGGTCGATCAGACCCTCTACAGCGCGGCCGGACCCGATCTCTCCTTTAGCAGGGAGACAGACGGCAGCGGTTCCTGGGTGTCCAGTTATCCTCCTTCCCCTGGAAGTTCCAACCAACCTGCCTACACATCCGACGACATAATAAGGCTTAACGAAATCCTCGCCAGCCCCCGGGATGTGGACTGGGACGGTGACGGCACAGCAAGTTATCTTGATGAGTGGGTCGAACTGTTCAACGCAGGTGATACGATAGTCGATCTCGGTGGATGGAAAGTGGCGGATGGCCCGCCACCCGGTGCGGAAAGAGTCCCGGGAGAACAAAGCCGTATCTATACTTTCCCGTCCGGCGCGATGCTGGCACCGGGAGATTTCCTGGTGCTCTTTCGACACGAAAGTGGCCTGGCGTTGAATGCCAGGGACGAGTCGGTGCGCCTGTTGCACCCCGACGACACTGTCGCTGACCAGTTCCAATATGACCGGTTCAGTGGTTACGACGACTCCTGGTGCCGTCTTCCTGATGGTGATGGGGATTGGGTGCTGGCCTGCAACGAGACGCCTGGTGCCCATAATCAGCCTGGGCCAGGCGGGACCGGTAGCGATTCCGGTGGCTCAACCCATTCGGGACCACCTGAGCCGCCCTACGACCGCTTCAATCACGATCTGGTGACCGTAGCCCAGGCTCGCGTGTTGCCTGATGGCGCGCGACGAACGATCGAGGGACAGGTCACCGTCTTGCCTGACGTTCATGCCAGGAATCAAATCTATATTCAGGATGCCTCAGGAGGCTTGCGAGTCTACTTGAGGTCAGCAGAATGGCCGCCATTGAGCGAAGGACAGTGGGTGAGGGTCAATGGACGCCTGAAGCTCTATAAGGGAGAGCAGCAGATAAGCCTGACTCGCATCGACGACATCAAGACAATGCATCCCGGTGCGCCGCCGGAGCCGCATCTGGTGGCAAGTGGGGAGATCGGTGAGGCCAATGAGGGGCGTCTGGTACAGCTCACTGCACCCATCAGTGGTTTTTGGGGGCGCACTACACTGTATCTGGATGATGGCAGCGGCGAGGCAAAGATCACCATTCGGGAAGGCACCGGCATCGAGCGGCCATACGTGACTGTTGGTGACCTATGGACGGTCGTTGGTGTCGTCAGCCAGTGGGACGATCAGCCGCCATACGACGCAGGCTATCGGATTCTGCCTCGCCGCCCGTCAGATCTCTGGCAAGGTGGGACAGCACCAGACCATGATGATCGCTTTCAAGTTGACAACGATATGACCTTGGGTGCATGGAATCGATCGCCGGTATTCCTGCCGTTGACCGGTGAGCAACGAGAGGGCGTCGAGGTGGATGGGCGAGAGGCCTGGCGATGGATCGGCATGGTAATTTCCATCGCTCTGGATCGGTAACTCTGATACTGCGCCGGCCTGGTCGCTGTCCTGTGGCATGAAATGTCGAACAAAAAAAGCAGTTTGGGCTGGACAAGTAACCAAATGTCGCAACCGATCATCCTAATGAGTACCGCACTGGAAAACCTGAGGAGATTTTATGCGACTATCTATGAAAAGACTCGTTCTGGCTATCCTTCTGACTACCACCATTGTGCTTGGCGGCTGCGGCGGTGCGTCAGCACCGGTAGCCGATGCTCCGGTGGTGCAGCCGGTGCAACTCGAGTTGGCGGCCAATATCGACGCGGCCACCGTTGACGAGATTCGTGGGCGCGATGATGTGTTCATTGTGGATGTTCGAGAGGATTACGAGTACGCTGACGGTCATATTCCGGGTGCTGTGTTGATACCGCTGGGTCAGCTTCCCAACCGGTTGAGCGAGCTTCCCGAGGATAAGACCATCGTCGCGGTCTGCCGCAGCGGCAACCGTAGTGGACAGGCAACCCAGTTCCTGAACCAACAGGGATTTGACATTCACAATATGCAGGGTGGCATGAATTCCTGGAAGCAGGCCGGGCTGGAGATTGAGCAGTAAAGCTTTGGTAACGACGGACTGCCGGAAAAAAAACAGCAGCACCCGCCACGGGTGCTGCTGTTTGCGTCAGCTGGGCGACGATCCCCTAGGATGTCCCGTCGGGTTCCCGGTCGGTCATCGGTGTTTTCAGGGGAATCTCTTCTTCATCCATTCTGTCTATGGCCTTCTGTAGCTCAGTCTGAGTCTGTTCCTCGACATCCCAACTCCGCTCAAGCACCTCCGTCTCAAAGGAGTATATGCTCTCCTGAGTCTTGTTGAATTGCTCAGACGCCATCTGCAGAGTCTGGTTTCCCAACTCCTCGGCACGCATTTTGAGCTGTATGCCGCGCTCTCGGACCAGTTCGATCGTCTCTTCCCCAGAGCGGGGGGTCGACATCAGGGCAACCGCGACACCAGCGGCCGCACCGACCAGCAAACCCGTGAGGAAAGCAAATGGTCCGTGGTCTTGATCAGCCATCGCTCTCTCCTCCGGATTTCGGTTGAGAACCAGGCCGTAAATCGCTGGCTGTGCCCAACAGCACACTGAACGATTTACGGACCCCCGCGGCTTTGCTCGCTACCTCAATCGCTGGATTGACAACACTGTCGCTCATGAAAGTGGTGGTGCCACGGACAGTTCCCGTGGTTTCCTGCAGGCTTTCCACAATTGGGCGTAACTCCTGGATCAGGTAAGTCAGTAATTGAATGAGCTGAAGCATCAAAAAGACCAAAATGATGTCCAGCACAATCACGGCGATTGCCAGCAAGATGATCGAGATGTCACGGATTGCCGCCGTTGCCACCGGATGTGTCAACAGGAACCAAAGTAACACCCCCAGGATCGTGGCAATGGCGATGACCGCAACTGTCAGACCCGCTTTCTGCGAGCGGGTCAACTCCTGTGGAAACATAGACAAGTTTGCTCCATTCGTACAAGTTGGTCGGGTGCAAAATTCACCGACATTGTAACACAACTCAGTCGGGCATGCAACGGTTTTTGATTTGTAGGGGAAGATGGACGATGAACTGGCTTCCCCTTTCCCTGTCGCTGATCAACTCCAGATAGCCGCTGTGGGCCTCCACGAGTTCTTGGGCGATCGTTAAGCCCAGACCCAGCCCTTGAGGAAAACGCCGGTCGTTTTCGCTGCGGTAGAAGGGTTCAAAGACCCGTTGTTGTTCGTCTGGGTTGATGCCTGGTCCTGTGTCGCTGATTCTGATCCACACTTCCTGATCGCCGACACCTGCATCGACAGTGACACTGCCCCCCGCAGGTGTGTACTTGATGGCATTGCTCAGCAGGTTGCCCATCACTTGAGCCATACGATCGGGGTCCAGGGCAATCGCCGGCAGGCCGGAAGGGATTGAGCTGTGCCAATCCAGGTCTTTGTCGATGGCAGCCGCGCGCCATGGCAGTAATTCTGGTGGCAACCACTGGCTCAAGGAGACCGGGCGGAGCTCCAACCTGGTGTTGCCAACTACCTGACTGTGCAGCTGGGTGAGATCATCCAAAAGTGGTTCCATTCGTTCGATCTGGCCTTCTACACCAGCCAGAAACTCTTCCCGAATCTGCGGATCGTCTCCGGCACCCTGGCGCAACACGTGAACGGCCGCGCGCATTGCGCCCAGGGGACGGCCCAGTTCGTGCACGATGTTGGCAAGGGAGCGGCGGCGGGTTGCTTCAAGCAGACGAAGGCGCTCTGAAAGGGTATTGACCGCCGCCGCCAGCTGCCTTATCTCCTCCGGGCCCTCTTCGGGCAAAGGATCAACCTGTTTGCCATTGGCGATGTCAACAACGGCCTCGCTGGCGTGCTGGATTGGTCGCGCCAACCGGACCGAGAGGATGTATCCGATCAGGCCTGCAAGCAGTAGCTGGAGCAGCAGAATTCCCAGAATCCACCACCGCAGGCGCGCAAATCGCGATGCTGCTCCCTCAAGGGATTCGGTGACACTCACAATGCCGATCAGGTTTTCGTTGATATCGGCGACGGGCACCAGTGCCTGAGCCCGTTGTTCCAGAAGTCCATGGTAGACCATGACGACAGGCTGGCCTGCCAGGACAGTTTCCAATGCTTCCAGGTCGATTGGCGACCCATTCTCTCCTGTTGCGGGAGATAGGCTTGCTGCGAGCAAAAGCCCTTCGGAATCAATCAGCAGGATACGGCCATCGAGGTGAAGATCGATGCTGCCAATGAATGCCTCGGCCTGTTCGACATCCTCCAGTATCACCGGTTTATGGCTGATTGCCTTAGCAATGAGATTGGCCTGTTCAGTGATATCCTGAGACAGGTCGGTTAGTAATATCTGGGTCTCAAGGATGTAGACAAGCGTTATGAAAACAAGAGGAAGAACCAGCAGCAGCGGCAGGATATGGCTGAGAATGAGACGTTCGCGGAGTGTGTGCATGGCTCTCAATCAGGAGGATGAGTCGGGAAAAGTGTTGCCATCGGGCTGTGGCACCAGTTTATAGCCGACGCCGCGTACATTGACGATTCGGGTAGGATTGCTGGAGTCCGCTTCGATCTTTTCCCGCAGCCAGCGAATGTGGACATATACGGCCTGGGGTTCTCCCGAGAATTCCGCGCCCCAGACCTGAACGAGCAGTTCATCGATGGACAGAACCTTGCCAGCTTCAATTGCCAGTGCGTGTAACAGGGCGAATTCTTTGGCAGTCAGGTCTACCGGACGGCCTGCTATGCTCACGGTATGGGCCATCGGGTCGATCACAATGTCTCCCACCTGCAGCGGAGCAGGGGGTGTGACTGCCGGGTCCGTCGCGCGCGCCTCTCTGCGCCGCAACACGGCCCTGACGCGTGCCAGCAACACGTCTGGGTTGAACGGTTTGGTGATGTAATCGTCGGCACCCAGTTCCAGCCCCAGGATGGTATCCAGCTCCCGGCGACGGGCGGTTACGAAGATCACAGGAATATCGGCGCCTGTCTTGAAGTGACGAAGGGCCTCCAGGCCATCCATGCCGGGCAGCCCCACGTCCAGCAGGATTAGATCGGGTGGATCCCGGCGTGCGACTGCCAGCCCATCCTCAGCGCTGGCGGTTGTGCTGGTTTGATAGCCGACGAGCTCCAACTGCAGGCTCAGGCTGCGGCGCAACAGGTCGTCATCTTCAACG
>JAYELL010000094.1 GCA_034717495.1 Chloroflexota bacterium
TCTCACCTCTCGGTGGCCTTACCTAGCTAGCTCACGCACCGTCTGCTGACGTCTCGCACCGCTTGCTAGCGTCACGGTACGCCTGCTAGCTCTCGCATCGGCTGCTGCCGTGGCGTGCTAGGCCGCATCGTCTAGCTCACGCATCGTCTAGCTCACGCATCGTCTAGCTCACGCATCGTCTGCTGACGTGCTGACGTGCTGCCGTAGCGTGCCGGTGAGCGTAGCCGAAGGGATCTGAATGAACCGCAGACAACGCTGATAACCGCTGATCGATCCAAACAGGATCAGAGGAGATCAGCGCCGAAGGTCTGCGCAATCAGCGGTGAAAGGAAAAAACCGTAACCGCAGACAACGCTGATAAACGCAGATCAATCCAAACAAGATCAAAAAAGATCGGCGATCTCTGCGCCGAAGGCCTGCGTAATCAGCGTTCCTCTGGCTTGTCCAGGTTAGGTTGTGAGGAATTTTAGCACACAATTGTGGAGAAGTGATAAAGACGGGCAGAGGGGCCTGGATCAAGCCGGAACAGTCTCTTCCAAACGATCCATCCCTTGCCGAAGGCTCTGAAACAACTCACGGGCGATCGGCAGCAGGGAAAGCGCCCACAAGGCGTAGGCGGTTCCGAGTAACAAACCGTAGGCAGGTGTAATGAAAATGCTCAACCACAGGAAGAGGCCACCCAAATTCACCGTCACCAGGCTGAACCAGTTGCCACCCAAACGGGCAGGTTGGTCAGGTTGTAGTGTTCTGCGCACGAAGTAGGGAAGCAGAGCATAGCCGACTTGCAGTACCCAACCGTAGATCAAAGCCTGAGGTGCATTCGCCTCGACAGCATGGCCGGCAATTCCCGGTACGCCCAAAATCACAAAGGGAGCGGTGAGCACTGGGGCCAGAATCCAGAAGTAGGCAGAGACCAGGTGCCACATGCCCGGCGTCCAGGCTTTTCGGTCACCGAGCAGGGGCTTGACCACATTCAATACCAGCCAAATGGTTCCCGCCAGATGCAGAAGCAGGCCGGGGACGGTAAAATACAATGATTTGAACCACGGCCCCAGGGTCAATCCCAGCGCGCCAAACACCATCAGCCAAAAGATGGGCGTGATGGAGCGCGGCCAGGCCAGGGGGCGTCCCGCAAATCGGGGATAAGCATCGACGATCAGTCCCGCAAAGACCAATGACATGAATCCCCAGTTATTGGCGTGGATGTGCACTTCGACCGGCGTCGCCATGCGCAGAAGACCAGGCAATCCCATCCACAGACCTGTGCCGATGAAAATGCCAAATAGCAGGTAGCTCAGGCCGGCGATGTAGAATTTGCGGCCAGTGTGAGGATCGGCGAATGCTCCGCTCCCAGCAACCGGCGTCTTGCGCTGCCTGCGCATTTGATAGAGCTGCCACATCAGCAGTGTGGCGGCGATGAATATCAGTGTGCCTCCGACCAGAATCACGGGCAGGTTCACCAGGGGGATGCCGTACAGAAGCGCCATCATGCCCACATTGAGCGTGGCCCAGATATCCCAGCGGAATTTGGGGCGAGGAAGGTTACTGCGCAAAGCCACCAATGCCGGCGCAACCGCAAAGATGAACTGCGTCATGATGCCCAGCGTAACGAGATGGATCCGCATCCAACGCAAGCCATTGACCCACGGAATCACTTCATAGCCGACCAGGGACGCGTCCAACGCGCCTAAAACGGCCAGAAAAACGTAGAGTAGAATCGTGAAGAAGTATGGATTGAACATAGCGGTCTCCGTTTCAGATAGAATGACTGCTCAACACGGCCTACTTGGTCGCTGCCTGGGCTTTTTTGCGACGCTCGCGTTGCTGTTTGGCAATGTAAGGGACCAGGAAGAGATAAGCTCCACTGATAGCTAACAACAACATCAGGATGGATTGAAATTGCTCAAGTTGCGGCGGAAGGTGTTGGGTGGCGTCTCCGGTGAATTTCAAGATAACGGCAATAGGAATCAGGATCGCTGTTGGCACAGCGATCCAGCGGTGAATTATACGTGTCCATTTGTTCAAAAACTTCGTCATGTGTTTACTCCTGGGGAATGGTGATGATTAGAAAAAGACGACTGATAGCCTGAACCGGGCAGATCATTTCGCAATAACCATCGTACTGACACGCGTCGGGGCAAGCGACAATGGCCTTGCCATGTTCCAGCGCCAGGGCATCGGAGGGGCAGGCACGCACGCACAGTCCGCAGCCATCGCATAGGGCGCGATCGATGATCGGTACTGGTCTGTCTTCGGAAAAACTATCCATTGCCCCATCATACCCCCTTTGCAAAGCCATATCCACGACTTAGGTCGGATTTGCCTACTCCAGCATCGCCCTTTCTTCCAGCCCCTCGATGTCAAGGATCTCGATCTGATGTCGAGCCACCCGAATCAGCCCTTCGGCAGCCAGTTTACGCAAGGCCCGGCTCAAAACATCCGGCACCGTGCCCAAGCGGGCGGCAAGCTCGGTCTGGGTGGCCCAACGCCGCCGCTGCACCATCCCCCGCCCACCCTGCTCCAGCAACAAGCGCGCCAGCCGGGCCTCGACAGTGCGCAAGGAGAGGTCTTCCACCAGGGAGATCAGATGCTGCACGCGCGTCGCCAGTTTTTGGACCATGACCCGCGCCAGTTCAGGATGCGTATCCAGCAACCGCAGCATCGTTTCGCGATGAACCAGCCACACGACGGATGTTTCCAGGGCGACAACCGTGGCCGGGTTCGTCATCTCGGTGAAGACGCTCAAAGCGTTGAATGTTTCGCCTGGCCCCAAAAAATGAAGAACCTGTTCACGCCCATCCGTCGACATCTTGACGACTTTGAGCCACCCCGTTTCGACGATGTACAAACCTTTGCTGGGATCACCCTCCACGAAGACCACCTGGTTGCTGCCATAGTCCCGGCGAATCGCAGCTTCAGCCACAGCCCTGAGCGTGGCATCATCCAGCCCGGAAAAGTGCGGGACAGCGCCCAAAATTTCGATGGTGTGTTCGAGGGAGCGACTGGAAGGCATGGGTGATGGTGGTGTGAGGGGCATCTTCCTCGCCATTATACGTTGGATGGCCGAGGTGCGCAACTCAGACCAGAAGTAAAGATGAATGATCAAAGAAGCATTTCGTACGACAATCTTTGATCATTCATCTTCAATCTTTGATCGCTTCGTCACTGCGTCCACACCGGCATCCCATCGGGTGTGCGCAGGTCGAGGCGTTCGCCTGTCGTCAAGTTACTGATCCAGCTGAGCTCCATGTGGTCGGGTGAGTCAATACCTTCGAGTTCAACACGGTCGCCGGGGTTTAATTCGATGCCCTTTTCCGACCAGAACCAGGATGGCCCCCGCCTTGGGCATCGCCACGGCCGCCCCCTTTTCCGCGACCACCGCCGCTGTTACCATATCCCTGGCTTCCGCTCATAATCTCATCAAAACGCTCTTGGCTCAGGTATTCAGGTACATAGGTCTCACCTGTCTCTCGTTCCCAGGCCGGGACAAACGCCCGCAGGTGGTTTTCTGATCCCCACAGCAATCGTTCATAAACCTGGATTATGTCGGCCCTGTCGGTTGCTTCGATGTACTCTTCCAGGTCGAAGATGTCTATTTCTTCGATGTCGCCACCGACTGCCAGGGCATCGGCCAGTGATTCGCTGCCGAGGTCCACCAGGCTGTCGTAGAGCTCCTGCAGGTCGAGGTTGGTAAATTCGCCGATTTCACTACCGATGGTCGGGTCCTCGACGTTATAACGATCTAGGAGAGTGCGGATGGCATCCATGTGGGTTTGCTCGGCCCTGGCGATATTCTGGAAGATGCGGAAATTCCATTCCTCGTACAGGGTGAGGTAAACATCGCGGGCTAACTTCTCTTCCTCCACCATGAACTGAAGGCCATCGGCCTCGTCGCCGGTCAGATTGCTTGAAGTCGTGCTCCCGACAGCGGGAAGGTAGATGCTTGTGTCATCGGGACCAATGTTGGCGCTCGCCTCAGCAACGACGGGCGCACCGACGGTGACGATGGTCAGGGCTAGAAGCCCGGCGAAAAAACTGAATGCGAGTGTTTTTATGGTTTTCATGATTTTAGTCTCCTTGAGTTGAGTGATCGGCGATTTTCTCGCTGACAATTACAGAATAACAGGAGAATGTGGAGGAGTTGTGGAGACTTTTGATATTGACGAACGCCATACCCTTTTTAGTCGATTTGGGGTAAACTGGGGGTCGAGCTATGCACGCTGTCGGCATACGCTCAGTTCCTTTTCGAGAGGAGGATTTCCATGCCAACCGCCATTTCAAACGCAAACGGCGATTCGAGTAGTATGGGCCGTCTGCAAGCTCCCGTGCGACCCCGCAACCGCATCATCACCATCGATATCCTGCGCGGCTTCGCTATCTTCGGCATCCTGCTGGTGAACATGGAGTTCTTTAACCAGTCGGCCCTGAATTATGTGGCCGAGTTGTATGAGCCGTCCACCATGTTCGACCAATTGGCCCGTTGGTTCATCGCCTTCTTCGCCGAGGGGAAATTCTACTCCATCTTCAGCTTCCTCTTCGGTCTGGGCATGGCCATCCAATACTTGCGGGCCGTGGAGAAGGGTGCTCGCTTCGGCCCCTTCTGGCTGCGGCGCATGCTGGTACTGCTGGGCATCGGCCTGATTCACGCCTACCTTTTCTGGCCGGGCGATATCCTGATCATGTATTCGGTTTTGGGGATTGCTCTGCTGCTGTGGCGCAAGGCGAAGCCAAGAACCCTGCTGATCTGGACGTTCATTTTCCTTTTGCTGCCTTTGCTGCTCAACACCGCCCTGTTTGGCCTGGTGAAAATGGGCGAGATGGCGATGGGGCGGGAGGAGATGGCCAGGGTTCTCGATGAACAGATCGCCAATTATGCGGCTCTGGGCGTGCAGGCCGATCAAGTCTACACCAACGGCAATTTCATCGAGGTCACGGCGCAGCGGGCGCGGGACATGATGTTCATGTACAGTACCTGGCCTTTTATGGGCTTCAACGTCCTTGCCATGATGATCCTGGGCTTGTATGTGGGCAAGCGCCACATCTTTGAAGACATTCCCGGCAATATGCTGCTGATCCGCAAAGTCTGGTTGTGGGGGTTGATCATCGGCCTGATCGGCAATTTCGTCTACGTCTATTTCGGCGAGCAGGCAAACCGGGCTGTGCCCTCGCTGGCGAACCTGATCTCGCTGACCGGTCAGATCTTCGGCGCGCCGGCACTGGCGCTATTCTACATGACCTCCCTTACCATGCTGGCCGAACGTGCTGACTGGCGGCGGCGCTTGCAACCGTTGGCCAAAGTCGGGCGCATGGCCCTGACCAATTATCTTTTACAAAGCGCTATCTGCTCCATCCTCTTCTTCGGTTATGGCTTCGGGCTATACGGCCAGATCGGCATCGCTGCCGGCATTCTCCTCACCATCGTCATCTACGCGGCAGAGGTTGTGTTCAGCATCTGGTGGCTGGCTCGCTTCCGCTTTGGGCCAATGGAGTGGCTGTGGCGTACGCTTAGCTACGGCAAACGCCAGCCGATGCGGCGTGAAGCCTTCACCTCCTGACCATGAACGCCGGTTAGTGGTGGCCGCGTGCCGACGCCCTTGCTCGACCGTCCCTGCCTGGATTATCGGCGGCGCACTGCTGTACTGAACAAGCCGCCCACCCCACCCATTTTGGATCCTTGAAGCCGCTACATGCAACAAAGCCCCCCGACATGATTTGTACATGTGCGGAGGGGGTCACTGACGCTACTGCTGCCTGGTTAGATCGGTGCTTTTTTCAGACAAACTGTACGTATTCGGCTATTTCCGGGAAATCCTCACTCAAACTGTACGTTGGCTCCCTTTGTTTTTGATCTTTGGATGAACATCAAGGTCAGGATGATCAGCCAATGCCAACGTGTTGACGAGAACTTGCACGACAAAATAGGCCATTTTTGCCTCCGTAGTGCATTATGTTTTAAGAAGTTGCCAACTTTGACCGTGATATCAGATATCTACCAGGCAAAGCTGACAATTACATTGAATACTTTGTAAGTAACTGCTCAGGCAGTCCCGGTTTTTCCATAGATTTCGCCGATTGACACAGATTCAAACAAAAAAATCTGTGCAATCTGTGGTTGATCTGAGCGCAAACAAGTCATTTTCCTGCCGAGCCTGAGTAGTAACCCAAGATGTTAATCCATTTCCCTTCCTGACCATGGCGTTTTTAGCCCTGACGTGGCATTGCTCACAACCAATTGCAATGAACGGTCTTCATGATGCAAAAGTGGAGCCATCCACCCATGATTCAGTACCGAAGAAGCGATGAAATGATATCTGTCATTTTCTTCCAGGAAGCCCTTTTTGACTTCATTAACCTCAGGCAGATCCAGGTCATAAAAAGTTAGTTTTCCGTTATCAACACGGTGAAAACGGGTATCATCCCCAATTTAAGTAAACTTCCGGGAAGCTTTCTATTCTTGTGGGTGTTGCTTTTTCCAGTGTTGCTCAAATTTTCGGATTGTCTTACGATGAGTCTCCTTCATATCCGCCTTTTCTCTGCCCGCTTCCACAATCCTTATCGCTGCATCGGCCGAATGTCCCAGACCTACCAGAACACAGGAAGTCATAGTGGCGCTGCGGTGTTTGCCGGCCTTACAAAAGACCATCACTTTGTCTCCATTGCGGATCGCTGAGACGGCCGGTTCCACTCCTTTCAATATCTGCCCGGTAGGATAAATGAGGCGATGACCTAAATCAGTGGCGCGAGTATGAACCAGTGTGAGGGGCGGCTGATTCAACTCCTTATCAATCCGCTCCAAAATCGTGGCTATGATCAATGTCACCTCTAAGGAGATGATCGTCTCTCTATGGCATTTTGTCGGCCAGGCGCCGATGTACAAATTCTCTGTAATTTGTGAATAATCCAACGGTATATCTTTGGGGATGCCGCGTATTTTGTCTCGGATGAGACGTATTATTGAAGTCATTTCACCTTTCCTCTTGCGGCACCGCTACCGTCAACCCAGCCGTTATCACCTTCATCGAAACAGGTGTTCGCCTGGAATATTCGCCATCTGTCCACACCGGTTGGTCTATTTCGGCATCAATTTCGATTTCCTGCCCGCGCCAGTAGTACATGCCTGCTTTTTCATTTTCGAGGTTAAAGAAGCGGTTGAGGGCGGCATCGGTGCTTTTTTTATCTCGACTGAGCATGAACACGTCCAGGTAGCCATCATCCACCTTGAATTTTTCGCTGATGGAGAGGCCCGTCCCGGCTTTTGCAGAGTTGACGACGTAACATTTATTTCCCATGATTACGATCTCTTCACCATCTATTTTCAGGGTATATTCGATGTCCCGAATTTCACCAAGACGTTTGATGTCGCGGGCCAGGTAGGCTAGGGTACCGTACTTGTCCTTGTCCTCTCGACTGGTCTGTTCTTCCGGCTCGATGCCGGTGAAGAGGCGCTGGACGAAATAGGAACCGTCTTCCAGCTGCACGATATCGATTTTGCGCTGGTTGAAGCTGGTGCAAAGAATTTCAACGGCAGGTCTCAGTTCGGTGGGAATGCCCATTTCATTGCCAAAGCCGTTGCCGGTGCCGCCAGGCAGCACGCCCATGGGTACACCCGTACCCATGACGCCATTGGCGATCTCATGTTGGGTGCCGTCGCCACCATAACCAACCACCAGATCGTTACCGGCTTCGGCCGCTTTGTGGGCGAATTCGGTGGCGTCACCAAATTTCCTGGTGATGCTGATGTCCCATTCAACGCCGTGACGGTAGAAAACGTCATTCAAAATATTGATGATGGGCTGATCTTTGCCGGATACGGGGTTGATGACGACGTGGATCTTCTGGTAAGGAACGGTCGTTTTCGCTGCACCTCCCGCTTTCTCAGCCAGGGCTGCCAGCAGTATGGCATACGCTTCGTCTGCCTGCTCATCAAGTTGATCGGATGCTTCTTGAGGAATCGTTGCTTCAAAAATATCGCCCCCCATTTCTTTGATCACGGCGATAGATTGGGCTCTTGGCTCACCTTTGACGACAGCGATAATGGCCGACGAATCCGGCCCCAGGGAACCGGCAACCTTATTTAGTTGGTCAGGCATCACGTTGACCGCTTGTTTCTCTTTGGCGTGATGATGGCCGATTGCACCTCCCAGAACGCCTAATGCCAGACCGGTGCCGCCAGTTAGCAAACCGATGACGCCACCCAGGATGACGCCGGTTATGGTGCCCCGGCGTGGGGTGCGCCCGATGTCGTGGAAGCTCACTTGTCCACCAGCGTCTTTTCGCATGACCACGACCGAGACCACATTTCGGTCTCGTTTGGGTAACTGCTGCACGGCCGTTTCTGCACTATCCTGCCCATCAAATACGGCTAAAACTAAATGGATGTTATTCTCTTTCACCGTTCTCTCCCTTTGAATCATCCAGCCCAGTGAGGCTGGCTTGTAGCTGTTGGCTGAGCGTCTCTAATTTGCAGCGTTCCGGATCGGTGGCCTGGGGCGTCGAGCCGCTCAGACCTCGAGAGCCTGAGTAGCTACTCCATTTACTTTATTGATCGGGCTTGAATTTCTCAGTCCATTTCTCCTATTTTGTTTTTTCGGATTTTTCAGTGTCGGAAACGACCGTTTCCTCCTCCTTCTCCGCCTCCTCTTTGCGTGCTGCTTCCGCTTCTGCTTCCGCTTCTACTTCCGCTGCCGCTTCAGCCACCCGCCGCTGCGGCTCCTCAGCCACCCACTTCTCCGCTTTATCCCAGGCTGCCAACGTCGATTGCCCAATGACTTCTCCTTCCACAAAGATATTCTCCCGGCCAATCTTGCGCATCAGCCGCGTCTTTTCCAATTGATCCACAACCTTTGGCACCACCCCCGCCAGCATCAGCAAGCTATCATGGGCCTGTAAGTCAGCGGCATACCGATCCAAAACCTTGAGAAACGTACTGCCCAAATCAATGCTTTTCCGTAAGTTGATAATGACCGCAGCATTGTGCGTCTCTTCAACCACAGTCGGCAGTTGTTCCTCAAATAAAGGTGCCGTGGCAAAGAAAAGGCTGCCATAGGTCACCAGCACAACTGGGCGATTGGACGGCACTGTTTTGGACGCATCTTGCTCAAGCGGGAGAAGCTTTTCGGTTGGCGTCCATTCTTTCACCGTGATCT
>JAYELL010000095.1 GCA_034717495.1 Chloroflexota bacterium
AAGACCGCAGACCGCTTCCAGAAGACCGCGGACGACAGACGGCAGACGACTTCCAGAAGACCGCAGACCGCTTCCAGAGGACCGCGGACGACAGACGGCAGACGACTTCCAGAAGACCGCAGACCGCTTCCAGAGGACCGCGGACGACAGACGGCAGACGACTTCCAGAAGACCGCAGACCGCTTCCAGAGGACCGCGGTCCTCGGTCGGCGGTAACATCAGTACCTAAAGGATATCTCAAAATGGGCTGATAGTATTTGTCAAATAGCAAATCAAGCAGACAATTTTCGCCATCCACTGGTTTCCGAGAAAGGAAAATATCGCCATCAGCGAAAGGACCGAGCAGTTACGCGCTAAAATCAACCACAGATTACACCGATTTAGGTTTTCGATCTGTGAAATCAGCGAAATCTGTGGTTAAAAGGGGTTGGCCTCGGTAGTTACCGATAAAGTCAGCATTTGGAAATCCCGATGAGACGGCTATTTTTCTTTGTTGATGTCCTTCATGAAACCCCAAGTGAAGGCCAGGGTCATAAGCAACAGCAAGGGAGCCAAAATCGTCAGGATGAAGTCCTCGGTAAAGATACCGAACAGGGGCTTGCCTGCTTTTAAGAAAGCCAGAGCCATGCCACCGATGCTGATTAACAGACCACCGACGCTAACCATGCCAAATCCCTTGGGTGCGGTCTTTGTGACCAGACAAAGGTAGAGTGGCAGCCCAATGATGACCAGGCCGGCTATGCCATGAAAGAGGGGAACGGCGATGGACTTAAGGGGCATATCTGCAATGCTGGTGACAGCGATGGCCAACAAGCCCAGCAGGGCGAACCAAGTATAGGCCTTCTGATATTTCGGCATGAACTGAGTGATTAAGCCCATTGAGATACCCAAAGGAATCAACGTTGCTATAGTCAATACATAGGGCGAAGCCAGGACGCCCCAGCCGCCGAAAATGAGCAGCAGGCCAGAAACCAACAAGACGACAAAGGCCATCATGTAATAGATATCGTAGAGGCCTTTTTCCTTGCTATAGCGCGTATAAAAACGCCAAGCAATGTAAGCGGCTGTCAGGCCAGTGAGTAGTAGGATGATCTTGTCAAAAATGGTCATGATGTGTTCTCCTCCTCCTGGAGTGAATGAAAAGAAACTGAAGCTACTTGTATGTCAACCGAACACTACCCTATGATATTACAAGACTTCGTCTCAGTAGACTATGATACAGATCATAAATGGTTGTCCAAAAACGTTTCCATACAATGTGTCATGCATCATGCGTTATGCATCTTGCCAGGTTGTAATCAGCTTTTGCGTGCTGGGCAGCAGGATGATGATGAGCATGATTGTGCTCATCATGGGTCCAGGCAGGAACATGGAAAAACGGTTCGCCGTCTGCATATGATGGATTGCCATTGGATAGCCGGCGATCATCGATAACGACGCAGCAAAGATACCGAGTGGCACCGCCCAGGATTTTCGTTTGACTACAGCGAAGCTAAATATCGCCCAGGCTGCTGCGCTCCACCAATTCAGTTGTTGTGCTATGACAAAGTAGCCATTCCAGAAACCTTCCGTAGTCTGGTATCTGGAAATGGGGGCCACACCGTTGATGAAGGTCAGCACATAAGCTAATCCGGCCACAAACAAAAGGGCAATGATTTTTCTGTTGACGCCGCCAACGAGAAGCATCCCAAGCCATAGTATCGCGGCCAAAAAGAAGACGATGCCTGTGACAGGCGTCAAACCGCCATCAGCAGCGGGAATCATCGGAAAGAATCCAGCCAGCAGTAGAACGGTACCTGCTACCACTCCCCAAAACCATGCCCACGGCTGTTTTTTCAGGAAGCCATACAGCACAGATACGCAAAGCGCGCCGGCGGATACTCCCAGCCAACCGAGCAAGGCATACACAAATCGCACCGTATTGCCCTCATCCGGCCGCCCAACCGCAACATGACTGTCTATTACCGGATTGTAGGTCAGGGCGAGGAGATAGAATGTCAGCAGCCCGGCCACGATGCCGATGATCGCCAGAATGGCTCCAAGTACATTGTTGTTTTTCATGATGCTCTCCTCGAAACCTGCTCGCGGCGAATGAAAACGACGAACGAATCCTACGCATCCGCTTCAGTAAGCAGGTGTTTTTTGAAATAGGGTGTCAAGGTGAAGACCAGCACGCCGATAGCAAGAAGCGAGCCGTAAAGATAATCAAGCGTACTCGTGCGAATGAATTGTGTAGGGGCGTCTATTGCCAGAATGGCTATGGCTCCGATTACTGCCAACCACCAGCCAGCGCGCCTGCCGACCGCCAGCAATGGAATCGAAGCGAAGAGCAGGATCGTAGCGACCCAATTGACTTCTCCGACCCAATTGAACAGCCACCATGAAAAATCTTCGTACAGCGGGTGTCCGGGGCGGGTCCACATTTGACGCTGAGCACCGATGCCGATGGTGAAAGCGTGGGTAGACAACATGCCGATGAGGGTCAATGCGGCGAATCGCGTCCATTTCTGTATCTTCTCTCCCTTACGCAGGAAAATGAAACTCCAGTAACCTGTCAACCCGATGGCAGAGATGATCAGCGGCAGCGGGAACCCGGGCACGAAGCTGATATAGGGCAGAAACATGAACATACCGCCGATTGAGGGCAAGGCGAAAAGAGCCATTGCCAGAGGATAGGTCCATTCTTCTCCTCTTTTTATCGCAGGGGAGATAACGATCAAAGCAATGCCGGCCACAAAAATGAGTGCTCGCCAGATCGGGTAAAAGAAGTCGAATAGTTGTAGTCCGCTGGAAAAAGTTGGATGTGTTTTAACATGCTCAATCAAATGTATGAGTACTCTTTCCAGAGAAGTCTGCACGATAAACGGGATGACCGAAATCATGAGCAGCCCAATCACGATGGCAATGATGGCCATAATCATACGGTTTTTTTGCGGGGTTTCTCTCATTTTGCACCTCCTGGATAGCAGGAAAATTGAGACAGGATCAATACAAGGCAGTGATATTGTCAGTCTATCGCTAAACTCTCTAAAATGCTTTGCTTTAAGGCAAATTGAGTACCAAAATTCTTAGTGACCGTCAACAAATTATCTCACGTTTGTGTCATTGCGACGCTACGCATTGTCTGCTAGCTCACGCACCGCCTGCTAGCTCTCACCTCTCGGTGGCCTTACCTAGCTAGCTCACGCACCGTCTGCTGACGTCTCGCACCGCTTGCTAGCGTCACGGTACGCCTGCTAGCTCTCGCATCGGCTGCTGCCGTGGCGTGCTAGGCCGCACCGCCTGCTGGCGTCGCAGTGACAGGCCCTCTGATGCTGTCGGCGAATTCGCTACCTGGTCTCAATACGATGTCTTGCCTGCAAGTCCAGCGCTGTTCGTCACCTGCCCCTGCTACCTGCCGCCATAGCACACCTGGCGGTTTGAGGCGAAGCTTCGCAAAATCCCTTGTCCAAAAGCGAATCGGAGAGTATACTGACGAAGCCAAAGGATGGTCCATGATGTCTCTATCACAACTACTTCGCCACAACCCAGTTTTTTCACATCTGAGCGAGGGCCGCAGATTGATCCTTTTTACAATGAAACCGGGAGAGATATTTTGGGGAATGGCATTCTTCCAGGTGCAGACGCCGATGCCGGTTGCCTTGATTGCCAAACGGAAAAGTGAAATTCACCTGTGGTCACAGGAGAGCCTGATGCCGATCTTGTTCCAGAATGGGCGTGTATCCTGGGAGTTGGCTCGTTTGATGATCGAACGGATGAAACGAGCCAGCGACATGGTCGAGGAACTGGCCTTTCAGCCCGTCGCAGGCCGTCTGGCGGGTCTCATTCTCAGCCATTACGGCGAGGCCATTGGGGACTACACAAAACGAGATATGAGTCTCGACGAAATGGCTGCTCGCATCGGTTCGACACGCGAGATGGTCTGCAGGTTGCTGTACCGTTTTTCAGATGAAGGCGTGGTGCGGATCAACCGCACAGAGTTCATGATTTCCGACCGGGAGAAACTGGAAGGATTTGCCAGTAAAGTTAAAGGCTGATTGGGTCACAGTGAGAAGACCGGCGACACGGTGGCGTTTGATGATCGCCTCGGCGGCTGCCTGCAAAGGAGCCAAGAATGGCCACGACTTTTTTCGCGAGATGAGAACAATGGATGAGACCAAATTCTCAGAATTACTAAAACAAGCAGAACGTGAATACAGTCCTAGAAAACGACTTACAGCATTGATGATTGAGGGCATATTCTTCTTGGGCATTTTGCCAGTTGCCCTTGTCTATTTGTCTTTGCTGCTTGACTCGCGATTTGGTTTGCCACGGTTGGAATATGGAGTCATCAATGTGGCAATAGGTTGGTTCTTTATGGTAGTTGGATTTCTATTTGCGTGTTGGGCAATCTATGTTCAATTCACAACAGGTAAAGGAACTCCAGTCCCTGTAATGGCTACTCAGAAATTGATCATTCAGAAACCTTATAATTATTGTCGCAACCCAATGGCATTAGGGACAATCGTACTCTATTTGGGAATTGCTTTTCTCATTGGTTCAATTTCAGCGGTGGGTTTAGTTCTAATAGGAGCGATTCTTCTTCTCTCATATATCAAGGTTCTGGAAGAAAGAGAAATGGAGTTGCGGTTTGGGGAAGCTTATCAAGAATATCGAAAACGAACCTCTTTTATCATTCCGCGTTTGTGGCGAAGAAGATAAACAAGAGAGTTCAAAAAATACTGCGATAGAAATCAAAAGGTGTACTCTAACTGCGATTTCTATCGCAGAAATCATGCAATGAAGCTGAAAGCGGGCTGACCCCAGTTGATCGTGAAAGCGCCTGTACAGTTTCACCTTCTAAGAAATTGGAGGCGGGTGAGGAAATTCGGATGATACTGAAGCGCAAGACAGTCATCGCGATTTCGATGCTAATACTTTTGATTCTCCTCGCAATCGTGGTCTTCTGGAGGTGGCAACGAGCAGAGCCCAGGAAACCAGACCCCATTCCGCCAGGAGATTACACCTATTCGGTGGATTATGCAGAATACAGAATCGATCAATTGATGAAGCAGCACCATTTGCCCAGTGTGGCCGTGGCCTTGATCGACGACCAGGATACGGTCTGGCAGAAAGCATTTGGACTGGCGAACGTTGAGAAGGAGATACCAGCGACAGTCGATACGGTTTACAAACTCTGGTCCATCTCCAAAGTTTTCACCGCCATCGAAACGATGCGGCTGGTCGAAGAGGGTCTGGTTGACCTGGATGCCCCCATCACAGATACCATACCCGATTTTTCCATCCAGAGCCGCTTCCCGGATTCTGAGCCGATCACCATTCGCAGCATCCTGGCCCACCATTCCGGGCTTCCGCGCAATGAATGTCATTCGCTGATGTCCGGGCCTGCGGACTATGACGTTCTGGGGGAAATGGCCGAGTCGTTGAAAGATTGCCATATGGCGTTTCCGGTCGGCTACAGATACAAGTACATCAACATTGGGCCTGACGTGCTGGGCCATATCATTCAGGAGTTGAGGGGCGAGTACTACCCCCGCTATATGAAAGAGAATCTGTTGGCTCCCGTGGGAATGGAAAACAGCGCATTCCTGTCGACCGGCATCCCTGCAAAAAGGGATGTCGCCCTGGGCTACGAGTATTACAAAGGTGAATACTATCCTTACGAGCAAGGGGACATCACCCATCTTCCGTCGGGGAACCTGTACTCGACTCTTGAGGACATGAGCGCTTTCGCCAAATTCGTGTTTCGGGGTGGGGAAGCCAATGGAGAGCAGGTCATCGACCGGGAGACTCTCATGTTGATGTTCGAAGACCAGTTTTCGAGCCAGAGAGACCCTCAGCCCATGGGACTGGGCTGGAAGAGGGCCCCTGTTTTCGGTTCCGAACTGTTGGTCTGGCACGATGGCGGCCCTGGCGAGGGCATTGGTTCGTTGGTGGCCTTGCTTCCCGAGAGGAAACTGGGCGTCGTGTTATTTGCCAACGAGATCAGCTTCGAGGGGAGCATCTCGGTTTTCCTGGCAAACGAGATACTTGAACGGATGCTGGAAACCAAATACGGGGTTACCTCTCCTGAGGACGAAACTTCAGAGCCGGTTGACATTGACCGGTCTCTGCTTGATGATTACGAGGGTAGATATGTTGCTTTTGGGCAGGTTATGGATGTATTCTTGAGCGGAGACCGACTGAAAGGGAAGATCCAGGGGATGAAATTCGATCTGATTCCCGTGGGTCAAACTGAATTCCAGGTGAGTCATTGGTTGTTGAACCTTGGATTGGCGGACCTGCTGCAGCTCCCCATCGATCTGCGAGAACTGGAAATTGAATTCCTGGCAGGGGACGAAGCCGAGGAAGATGTGATGATCATCAATATGGGTGACATTAGTTACGAGATCTGCCCCAGGTATCCTGAATTTACAGATATTCCCGCCCTCTGGCAAGAGCTTGCCGGCGTGTATGAGCTGGTGGAGCGGCTGTCCTCAGGAAATGTCGGAAGTGAGATTATCGGGAGGGACGAGATAGTGATAGAAGATGGTGTCCTCAGGATGCCTGGCGTTATCGGCCCGCTCAAGCCCATCAGCGAGACCGAGATTATCATCCTGGGCGGGCCATTCGCCGGGGAGACCATGGTTTATGAGCCAGGCACGGGCTATATCTATCATCAATGGGTTGTCTACAAACCGATCGAAGCAGACTTGAACAGAGAATAGTCAACATGATCAATCAAAAAAGGATCAGCGAGAATCTGCGCCGAAGGTCTGCGTAATCAGCGTTCCTCTGGCTTGTCCAGGTTAAGGGAGCCATCAACAAACAGTCCGCCCGCGAGAAATCGATCCGCCACGGATGCCCCAGCACCCTGCACCTGTGGCGGGCGCGGCGGCCCCTGGCTGCGGCCTTGAAGGATTACCAAGGGAGCAGTTTTGTGGTATAAAGTTGTCCGCATTAGTGGAGGTGAAGCTGAGGCGTTGAACGAGGAATTACGGGCAGCAGTGAGTGAGGGCTGCTCGGGACCCTATTGGGTTGCCGGCTTAGGGAGGTGGAGGACTGATATGATGCATCAGGAATATGGACGGACAGGAACCGAAAAACAGGTCGGCGAATCAGCGGCGCACGCCCGATGGTCTGTAGCGGACGTCGGAGCGCGGCGGATGTTTTTGTTGCTGGTGGTGATCGCGAGCCTGGCTCTGTTGATTGGTTGCGCGGGCGGAGCGGTACCAGAGGCTCCAGCCGTACCATCGCCAACTGCCACGGCCCTCTCGCCGACCGTTACGCCTGCGCCAACGCTGAGCGAAGTTCCAGGCTCCGGGTTGGTTTCACCCCTGGCAACTCCGGTTCCGACCGTTGTGCAGGGAGATCCCGAGGTGAGAAGCGACTCTATGACAAGAGACTTGTGGGTGCCTGTGGTTGGCGATGCCATGGGGGTCGACGGCGTCGATCTGGAGATACTCAGCATTGAGCCAGCTTCCTGGCCCAATTCGTGCCTGGGATTAGGCCAGGCCGGGGAGATGTGCCTGGATGTCATCACGCCCGGGTACAGGATAATCGTGGGCGTAGATGGGCAGGAAGTGGAGGTTCGCAGCGACGAGCAGGGTACCGTGGTCCGTGTCGCGGCGGAGAAACCTGATCGGGAGCGGAAAGTTGCCATTCTGTGGAATCGTGAAGGTGGCATCGCTGGCTTCTGTGATACACTTACCATCGACCTGGGTTACGGCTATGTAGCTGAGCGCTGCAAGGGAGAACCCAAGTCGGTAACAGGCAATCTGAGTGGAGAGGAGGCGCAACAGGTCTCCAATTGGATCAGCGACCTGGCCCCCTTCGCCGATCGGGCTGGCGACAAGGCCAAGGCCGATGCCATGTTCGTGAACCTGGTGGTCAATGGTTTCGGCACGGTCGAAGCCAGTCCCGAGGTGAAACAGGCTATCCAGCAGTTTTGTGCCGATGTTTATACCAGTGCCTGGCAGTAGGGGGAATGTCAGTATGCCGGAATGCCGGAATGTCGGAATGTCAGAGTCACCGTGACACCGCAGCTCCCTGCTCTCCATGTCCTTCGCGCTCTTCGCGCTTCGTAAGCTTCGCGTACCTCTGTGCCTTCGTGGTCAAAACCATCGCCGTGTCGCCGCGTCGCCCATCGCCGCGTCTCCATGTCCCCCCATCTCCGTGTCGCCGCGTCTTCCGCATCCCCGCGTCTCCGTGTCTCCCCTCGCCGTGTCCCCCCTTGCTGCCACCTTCCGATCCTTGACGCCTGGTCCCGGTCGAGTATAATTGTGCCAGTACAATTATACAGTCGCGTCAGGTACCGGAAGGAGAGCGAGCCATCGACGAATTGGTGCAGGGTTTGCAGGAGGCCTTTCGCCTGATACTGACCCTCGACCGCGATATTCTGGAGATCGTATCCCTTTCCCTGCAGGTGTCGGGAACGGCGTTGCTCATCAGTACGCTCATCGGGATTCCCCTGGGTGCCGCTATGGGTCTGACCCAATTCATGGGCAGGCGACTGATGATTGTGTTCCTCTACACAGGGATGGGTTTTCCGCCGGTCGTGATCGGCCTGTTCGTCTATTTGATGTTGTCCCGAAGTGGCCCGCTTGGCCAGCTGAACTCACCCCTGGTTCCAGCCCTCTTTACACCGGCCGCCATGGTCAGCGCTCAAGCCGTCTTAGCGGTTCCGCTGGTGGCAGGATTTACCATGGTTGCTGTGATGGGCGTTGATCCCAAGCTCCGACAGCAACTGCAGGCGCTTGGTGCGACCCGTTTCCAATCTGCCCTTACACTGCTGTCTGAAGCCAAAGTTGGCGTGGTAGTGGCTGTGATCGCCGGCTTCGGAGCGATTATTTCAGAAGTGGGTGCGGTGATGATGGTTGGCGGAAACATCGAAAACAACACGCGCGTGCTAACTACGGCGATCGTGTTGGAGACGCGCAAGGGCGCCTTCGACGTGGCGATTGCCCTGGGCGTGATCCTTCTGGGGATGGCATTTGTCACCAATGCAGCTGTCCTTCTTCTGCAAGGCAGGACAATCGATTCATGAAAAACCTGATTTTCCAACTCAGGGATGTGGGCAAGGATTACGACGGGCTGCCGGTATTACAGGTTGGCGAGCTTGATGTGGTTGAGGGGGAGGTCCTGGCCGTTGTAGGCCCAAGTGGCGCCGGCAAGAGCACCTTGCTGCGCATGTTGAATTTCCTGGAGACGCCCAGCCGCGGCTGCATCCACTTTCGCGGCAGCGACTATGGACCCAACCGTAAAGCGCCTATCCAGGTCAGGCGTTCGATAACCACGGTGTTTCAAGACTCCATACTTCTGCGGCGAAGCGTCAAGGCCAATGTTTGCTATGGGTTGCGCCTGCGAGGGAATCGCAATGGAACCCAGATGGTTGATGCTGCCTTGACCCAGGTGGGCCTGGCCGATTATCAGACACGATCGGCCAAAACCCTGTCTGGTGGCGAGGCTCAGCGAGTTGCCCTGGCGAGGGCCATGGTCTTGCAGCCCCAGGTGATGCTGCTCGACGAGCCGACAGCCAACCTCGATCCGCACAATGTTGGCCTGATCGAAAACATTGTAAAGGATATTAATCGGGAATCGGGTACGACCATTGTGCTGGTCACGCATAATGTATTCCAGGCCAAACGGCTGGCCCATCGCGTGGTCTTCATGCTCAATGGCAATATCGTCGAGATCAACGAGACAAAGCGCTTTTTCGAAACCCCCGACGACCCGCGCACCGCGGCGTTCATCAAGGGGGAAATGGTGTTTTAGGCAGGGAGGTCTGGCAATATGTTTGCTCGCTTTCGCCTGGTAGCTGTTCTTTTGCTAATGGGTCTTCTCACGGGATGCTATCCACCGGCCGTCGTGGCGCCGGGGGACTCTGTTCAGCCCGAAACGGGTGGCAGGTTGATCCTGGCCACCACAACAAGCACCCAGGATTCCGGTCTGCTCGATGTTATTCTACCTGATTTTCGGCAACAGTATGGTGTCGAGGTGGATGTAATTGCCGTGGGCACTGGTCAGGCACTGAAGCAGGGAGAGGATGGCAACGCGGACGTGTTGTTGGTCCATGCGCGGGCCAGGGAGGATGCCTTCATGGATGCGGGACATGGCGCCCGGCGCGAGGATGTCATGTACAACGACTTCGTGATCGTCGGACCGGCGGAGGACCCGGCCGGCATCGCGGGCCTGCAAGACGCACCGGAGGCGTTCCGGCGTCTGGCGGCCAGTGCCTCGCCCTTTGTTTCCCGGGGTGACGATTCCGGGACTCATACCCGGGAAAAGGCACTATGGGCCGCGGCTGGAATCGAGCCAGCCGGCGATTGGTATCTTTCCGCCGGCCAGGGTATGGGTGCCGTCTTGACCATGGCTGATGAACTACAGGCCAATACACTTTCTGATCGAGCCACCTATCTGGCGCGGACCGAATCGGGAATCGACCTGGAGATCCTGGTCGAGGGGGATCCCCGGCTCTTCAATCCCTACGGCGTGATCACGATCAATCCGGACAAGGGCCCGCATATTCAGAATGAACTGGCGAATCAGTTCGTCGATTGGTTGATCTCAGTGCCTACCCAGGAGACGATCAGCCAGTTCGGTATGGAGGCCTTTGGCCAGCCCCTGTTCACGCCCGACTCGGAGCAGTGGAATGAGACTGAAGGGGCAAGCTAGCCAATTCTGATGGACAAGACGCCGCTCTACCAGCAGATTGCGGAGTCCCTGCGCGAGGAGATCCTGCGCGGAAGACTGAAACCTGGTGACCGGGTGCCTGCCATTCGGGAGATGGCGACGCGCTGGCATTGTACGCCTGGCACCGTGCAAAAGGCCTATGCGGAACTGGTTCGGCAGGGGATGTTGGCCAGCCGCGCGGGGCAGGGTACCCGTGTCACCGGCATGGCTCCGGCAGGCAGCCAAGATGGTGCAACACTGCGCAGGGCCCGCCTGAGTCATCGCGTCGATGGTTATCTGCTGGAGCTGATGAGCGCCGGTTATTCACCGGCCGAGGTGGAGCAGGCTCTATTTGCTGCCCTGGACCGCTGGCGCCCGGCGGCGAAGGTGGTTTCGTCGACTCCGCCAGAAATACTGCGCTTTTCGGGTAGTCATGACCCTGCTGTATCGTTGGTTGCCGGCCGTTTTGACGAGATATCTCCAGGTTATTCACTGACTGTAGATTTCGTCGGCAGCCTGGGGGGGTTGATCGCCCTTGCCCGCGGGGATGCGGATATGGCCGGGTGCCATCTATGGGACGAGCCAAGTGATAGCTACAACATTCCGTTTGTCCGCCATCTGCTGCCTGCACAAGAGGTCATCCTGCTTACCGTTGCCCAGAGAAGGCTGGGGTTAATTGTGGCCACGGGGAATCCGCTAAGCGTTGCCGGGTTGCAGGACCTGGCCGGCCGCGGTCTTCAGGTCGTTAATCGCCAGCAAGGTGCGGGTACCCGGGTCTGGTTCGACGCCAGACTCAGGCAACTTGAAATCGACTGCGGGGCTGTTATCGGTTATGGCAATGAAGCATTGACTCACTCTGAGGTTGCCAATACCATCGCAGGGGGAGAGGCAGATGTTGGCCTGGGTATCGAGACGGCGGCACTTGCATATGGGCTGGGTTTCGTTCCCCTTGCCCGGGAGCGCTATGAATTGGCGATCTCGCCGCTGGTATGGTCAGCGACCCCGGTGCAAGAGCTGGCGAAGTGGTTGGCCAGCGACGAAGCCCACGATGCCATCCTTTCGCTTGGTGGCTATGATGTCAGCCAAACCGGCATTGTGCGTCGGGTGCCGCCTGATGACCGCGGACTGCCGACGGCGGACTGCTGACCACCGACCGCCGACCGCGGACCGCCGACCGAAGACCGCGGACCGCCGTCTTCTGGAAGCTGACCGCCGACCGAAGACCGCTGACCACCGACCGAAGACCGCGGACCGCCGTCTTCTGGAAGCTGACCGCCGACCGCCGACCGCCGTCTTCTGAAAGCTGACCGCCGACCGCCGACCGCTGACCACCGACCGCCGACCGCTGACCACCGACCGAAGACCGCGGACCGCCGTCTTCTGGAAGTCGTCTGCGGTCTGTCGTCTGCCGTCTTCTGAAAGCTGACCGCCGACCACCGACCGCCGTCTTCTGAAAGCCGTCCGTCGTCCTCTTGTCAGCTTCGCTGGTTCAACTTGTCCGCGATTCTGTAGCAGTTTCGACCTTGCGACGGTAGAGCCAGTTACCCCAGAAAAGTGCTCCGATCAGGAACAGGGGTCCTGAAATGATCAGGTAGGTGGTCCAGTCGAACTTTCCCCAGGCCAGCACCAGGTAGAAGATAGCCAATCCAACAAAGAAGACACCCCCCAGCCATTCCCAGCGCCAGGCGAGGGCAAGGGCAAAAAGGACCAGTCCGGTCGGGACGAGGTGCATCAGCAGGGCAACGATCGTCTCGCCGAAGGAATAGCCCTCGGCGAAAACGTCCAGGGCGAACAGGCTTATGAAGGCAGCGAAGAGCATGGCCAGGCCCCGCGGCGCCCAATAGAGAACAGATTGCCACCGTTTGCTCAGGGGTTTCATTTCTGCGGGCCCTCCTTAATCAGCAGTTTGACCCACCCCCCGGCCCCCTCCCAAACTGGGAGGGGGAGAGGTTCAAGCTCCGCTCCCCGGCTCGGGGCATCGGTCAGCACATGTTAGCGGCCAAACTGTTTCCCGGTGTTCAAGAATCTGGCTCGTCAGGTGCGAAAGTCCTCCAGGAGTTGGGAAGCCAGCGAGAGACTAACTTGTCTGTAACGAGCTGCTTCACGGGGATCGTTGCGTCGCAAAATCTGAATGGGCATATATTTCTGTATTTCGTATAGCAAGTAGATCTGTCGGCGGATCAGCGCCGAGGGCGATTGGTCTCGCTGCTGACCGTAACCTTGCCAGAAGGCCGGCTCGCTGATCCCGCAATAGTCGAGCACGGCAAATTCGATCTCGATGTCACCCCAGAGCGCCCGGTCAAAATCCACCAGCCCGGTCACATTGCCTCGATCGTCAATCAAGATATTCTGGCGCCACACGTCCATATGCAACAGCCGGGGCGCCACAGGGTGCTGGAAGTGTTCGGCGAGTCGATCAAACAGTTTGCGCATGGAGGCAGCTTCTTCGAGCGTGTAGGCACCACAGGCGACAACATCATCGATCAGCAGATTCCACATCACCCGAAAGGCCTCAAACCAACTCTGCCGGGCGGACATTGGTTCATGAGATCCCAGATAGCCATAGTCGTGGCGTCCCAGTTGCGCATCGGCCGTCAGCCGATGTAATTGACGCAGATATTGGCCCACCTGGTGCAGCGAGCGATTCATCATCTCTCGGGATGCCGCTGCCTCGCTCAGCGGGAGCCCTGGCAGTGCCTTCATCAGCAGGTAGTCACGGTCGATAAGCGCGCGGGAAAAGTCATGGGCGACGATCTCAGCGACAGGGATTGTAGTTTTCGCGCCGATCAGGGCGTGCAGCGCCGGCTCCTGGCGCATCATCAATCGCTCGTAGAAGAGAAATCCGGCGTCGTCCGGCGGGGCAATGCGCAGCACGAAATGGCTGCCTTTGCTCTCTACCCAGAAGGATGCGTTGTGTTTGCCGGTGCGTACCGGGCTAAAACGCAACGAGTCTGAATCCACGTCCAAATGGGCAAGAACCAGGGTTTTCAACAGGGCTGGATCGGGCATAGACATAACCGGAAGCCTATTCAAGAAGGCCGCTCTTGAAGGCGCTGGTAGCTGCCACCACGGAAAGGATAAAAACGAAGAGCAGCGCCCACCGTTTTGGAAGAAAGGCCAATATCTGGCTGTACAAGCCCAGCAGGAGGAGGTAAAAGGCCGGATGAATGAGGATCAGCAGGTACCAGAACACAGATAGCACGGCCAGAGAGATGGTGGTCACAATGGCATCCTGCCGGGATTCGAGGACAGGTTTTGTCTCGACGATGCTGAGCCAATGCCAGATTGCGCTGGAGGCCACAAAGGTGATCAGCCAATAGCGCTCGGATAACGACAGGTGTTGCGATGTGAGCAGAGCCAGCATGGTGGCAACGACCAACGTTAGCTGATAGATTGCCGGCCACGCCCATCCACGACCATCCTGGATACCAGGCGGTTGTCGCTCAGGCGATACGCTGCTCTGGGTGTTTTCCTGCGGCATGGGCGAACCCCACTTGACGGCGAGCGGTTCAACGGAAACGGGCCGGTTAGGATTTGCATGGATTCTAATTGTCAATTGTTAATGGCAGAGGAAAATTGTGGCGCCGCAACGCTTCAATGAGCGTGTTCTCGACAACAGTTCGACTTCGCTCACAACAGGTTATTTGTCGGTGTTGATGCCGTGAGCGCCTACAAGGTTATACGAGAAAGAGGGTGGAATCAGAAAAAACACAACCGCAGCGCTGTCCTGCCCACTCCGGGGCACCTGACGGTGAGCGTAGCCGAAGGGTGGACGCAGATCAATCCAAGAGAGAGCAGAAAAGATCAGCGTGAATCTGCGCCGGAGGTTTGCGTAAATCAGCGTTCCTCCGCCCGGTCTTGAGGAAGGGGGGGAATGAACCGCAACGATCAACTGCGGCCTGCGGCCAGTTCAGCCATTACCTCTGCCGGTTGCAGGGCCGCGTTGTCCCGCAAAATCGGCTGCAGGTATTGACCGGTGTAGCTTCTGGGAGACTGGGCAACTTGCTCCGGGGTACCCTCGGCGACAACTTCGCCCCCTCTGTCGCCACCTTCGGGACCCAGATCGATAATCCAGTCCGCCGATTTAGTGACGTCCAGGTTGTGTTCGATGACCACCACCGTGTTGCCCTTGTCCACCAGACTGTGCAGCACGCCAAGCAATTTCTGGATGTCAGCGAAATGGAGGCCTGTGGTAGGCTCGTCGAGGATGTAAAAAGTGCTACCGGTGGCCCGCCGGCTGAGTTCTTTGCTCAACTTGACACGCTGAGCTTCGCCGCCGCTCAGGGTCGTCGCGGACTGGCCCAGTTTGATATAGCCCAACCCCACTTGCCAGAGGGTGCGAAGTTTGTTGCGGATGCTGGGGATGTTTTCGAAAAAGTGCAAAGCTTGCTCGACCGTCATGTCCAACACATCGGCGATGTTTTTTCCCTTGTAGGTGATTTCAAGCGCTTCACGATTGTAGCGGCGCCCGTGACAAATCTCGCAGGGTACGTAGACATCTGGCAGGAACTGCATTTCGATTCTGATGATACCATCGCCTCTGCAGGCCTCGCAGCGTCCCCCTTTGACATTGAAGCTGAAGCGACCGGGTTTGTAACCGCGCACCTTGCTTTCTGGCAGGCCGGCGAACAGGTCGCGGATGGGCGTGAACATGTTGGTGTAAGTTGCCGGGTTGGAGCGCGGGGTACGGCCGATAGGCGTCTGATCAATATCGACGATCTTATCGATGTGTTGCAGACCCAGAATCGCCTGATGTTTTCCAGGCTTGCTTTTTGCACGGTACATGTGCTGGGCGATTGCCTTATAGAGTATCTCGACTACCAGGCTTGATTTGCCCGAGCCGCTGACGCCGGTCACGCAGATCAGTTTGCCCAAGGGAAAGCGCACGTCGAGCCGTTTCAGGTTGTTTTCCGCGGCTCTTTTGACGATGATAAACTCGCCATTGCCCGCCCTCCGGGCATCGGGCACAGGGATCGTCAGATTGCCGTTGAGGTATTGTCCCGTCAGTGAATTGGGGCACTTCAGCAGCACGTCCAAAGGGCCAGAGCAGACGACCTCGCCGCCATGTTGTCCGGCGCCCGGACCCAGATCGATGATCCAGTTGGCTTCGCGCATGGTGTCCTCGTCGTGTTCGACGACCATGACCGTGTTGCCCAGATCACGCAGCCCCTTGAGTGTGCGCAACAGGCGTGCATTGTCCCGTTGATGCAATCCTATGCTGGGCTCGTCCAGGATATACATAACTCCCATCAGTTGGGAGCCAATCTGGGTAGCCAGGCGGATTCTCTGGGCCTCGCCACCGCTCAGGGTTGTTGCCTGGCGGTCCAGGGTCAGATAATCGAGCCCCACATCGTGGAGGAAACCAAGGCGAGCCCGCAATTCTTTAAGGATCTGGCGGGCAATCGTGTGTTCCCGCTGTGAGAAGGGGCTGCTCTGAAGGTCACTCAGGTCTCCGTTGAGGGAATCGGTGGCTTTCGACCGCTGCTCCTCCGTTTGCAGTCCGGCTATCCAGCGCAGGGCCTGAGAGACCGACATGCCCGTGACCTGCACGATGTTCTTGCCGGTGATGGTAACGGCGAGAGCCTCGGGCCGCAGGCGTTTTCCCTGGCAGGCAGGGCAGGAGCGGGCTGCCATGAATCGTTCCAGATCGGAACGCATGTAGTCGCTGGTGGTTTCCCGGTGGCGACGCTGCAGGTTTGAAATCACACCTTCGTAGACTGTCTCGTAGCTGCGCCGGTGACCGTGCTGGTTCACGTAGTTCAGCTCAATCTTGTCACCCCGTCCGCCGCCGTACAGGATAATCTCACGTTGACGCGCGCTCAGCTCACCGAAGCTTACCTGGTTGAAGGGGATGCCGTAGTGATTACAGGCGGCCTGAACCAACTGCTGATAGTAGCCATTGCTGCGTCCCTTCTGAACGCCCCAGCCGGGCGCCAAAATAGCGCCATCTTTCAGGCTACGGCTGCGATCAACTACCAGGTCAGGATCGAATTCCCTCTGGGTGCCAAGGCCGGTGCAGAGAGGGCATGCACCGTGGGGACTGTTAAAACTGAAGGTGCGGGGCTCGATCTCGGGCAGGCTGATGCCACACTTCACACAGGCGAAGTGCTCGCTGAAAAAGCGGTCGCTGGCTTTTTCCCGATCGGTCACATCGCTGACGAGCAGAATGCCCTCGCCCAGCCGCAAGGCGGTCTCTACCGAGTCGGCCAGTCGCTCTACATCAGTTCCGGCACCTTGGCCGATGTCGGATTCGGGTCGCACAACCAGACGATCGACGACGACCTCGATAGTGTGCATTTTGTAGCGATCGAGCTCGATATCCTCGTCCACTTCCCGTACCTCGCCGTTGACGCGCACGCGCACGAAACCGGCCTTACGTATTTCTTCAAAGACCCCTTTGTGTTCTCCCTTGCGGGCATCAACCAGCGGAGCGAGAATCAGCAGGCGGCTTCCTTCGGGCATCTGGAGAATGGAATCGACGATCTGCTCGACCGTCTGCTGGCTGATGGGTTCAGCGCAGTTTGGACAGTGAGGCAGGCCAACGCGGGCGTAGAGCAGGCGGAGATAATCGTAGATCTCAGTGACAGTTCCCACGGTGGAACGGGGATTACGACTGGAGCCCTTCTGGTCGATAGAAATGGCCGGGCTCAGTCCTTCGATCTGGTCGACATCGGGCTTTTCCATCAGGCCGAGGAACTGGCGCGCGTAGGCCGACAGAGACTCGACATAACGGCGCTGCCCTTCGGCATAGATGGTGTCGAAGGCCAGGCTGGATTTGCCGGAGCCGGACAGGCCGGTGATGACGACCAGTTGATCGCGGGGGATCTCGAGATCGATGTTTTTCAGGTTGTGCTCGCGAGCACCGCGGATTGTGAGAGTCTCTTGGGCCATAGTTTCGTGCAGCTACTCTTGAACGGTGTTGGTAATAGTAGCACAAATGTGCTGCTTTGGCAAGAATCAAGGGCCTGGTCGATTGGTTTGATCACGGTTTTCGATGGCCCATTTGGCAAGCCAAAACTATACTACAACCTGACGGCGGTGTCTGTTGTCCCTCTGCCAATTTCTGGATAACTGATGACAACCAACTAGTATACCATCGGCCCGTCGGGTTCACGAATCCGGGGGTGGCGGGGGGTCAGGATGTCAGAATATCAGAAGGTCGGGATGTCGAAGTATCGCTGTCTACGAATGGAACCAGGAATGCACGAATTGGGCGGGCATTCAGTTGGTGTTTCGGAACGAATCGGTTTGACCGCGAGTTGGCTTCATGTTATACTTGGGACGTGTACCGTTCAATACGAGGCAAACTTCCCTGGAAACCAGTTGACGGCAGGCGATCTGTTCCTCCGGCCGGGGCTGAGCGCGGTTATTCCGCTGGGAATACCGTTCGTCCAGGAGAGCAGGCACCTGAGGTGGTCGGTGAAGATCTTGGAGGCCGCCACGGGAATAGGCCGGCGGGACGCAAATTCGTGAATCCGCCCGGGATTCTATCCGGGCGTAAATGCCCTCTTTAATCTTCCCCTGACTTGGACATGCCAAAACCAAACTTTCGCTGGTGCCAGACCGGCCACAGCCGACGAGAGCCTTGCGTCATCCCCGCGCACATCAGCAGATGTACCGAGAGGTAGGCGGGGATCTATCGATTCGTTCCCGGCCATCGTCCAGGATTACCGGCGAGCATATCTGGTGGCGTCCGCGAATTGCCTGGCTCACACCTCTCGCTGGCCTTACCTAGCTAGCTCACGCACCGTCTGCTGACGTCTCGCACCGCTTGCTGCCTCCCGGTACGCCTGCTAGCTCACGCATCGTCTAGCTCACGCATCGTCTAGCTCACGCATCGTCTAGCTCACGCATCGTCTAGCTCACGCATCGTCTAGCTCACGCATCGTCTAGCTCACGCATCGTCTGCTGACGTGCTGACGTGCTGACGTGCTGACGTGGCGTGCTGGCCTGCGGCGGCGCGAATACACGAATGCCGCCGCCCCGCCACCATCTCATTCGTGGACGCCCCATGCCATCGCCGTCCGCACACCGCCGCGCCAACAGGGACCTGCCATCGCCGAGATCCTATTCGTGGACGGCCCGTCCCATCGCCAATTCAATCAGAACATGCCCGGGCCGGTCTCCTGACCCCTCCCCTAGCCCCTCCCCGAACCGGGGAGACGGGATGGCATCACTTTTCGGGCTTCCTCTCCCAACCTGGGAGGAGGCCGGGGGGTAGGTCAAACCTTGCCTATCCTGCCCGGGCCGGTCTTGCGCGCGTGCAGGCGCAAGCATTGATAATTGATCGTTGACCACTGACAATTGGCAATTAGCCGGCCGGCCACAGCTGGCGAGCGTGCCATTTCAACGGTTTGCGCATATAGAGCTGGCGTGAGCGGATGACACCGGTCATGATTCGGGTGGTTTCTCCGGTGAATAAGTAGCCATGATGCAGGAAAAAAGCCTGGGCTGCCCGGTTCTGGGCAAGCACCGATAATACGACTGCCTCCGTCGGTGTGGCCTGCGAAAGCCAGGCTTCCAGAATGCGCAAGGCCCAGCTTGCCAGGCCCTGCCCGCGATAGGGCAAAGATACCAGAATCAACCCCAGTCTGGCGTCCAAAGGACCCGGGTCGGCGAAACGCAGGTCCACCACCCCGATCAGAGTGTCCTCCAAAGTGATGCCCAGCATGTGCCGGGCGTCATCGCAGGCTGCTTGGGCAAGATCCCCTTCAGCCTGCCCTTTTGGTGTTGCCTGGTGCGTCATGTTCTGGAAATAGTCCTGAGCAGCTTCGTAGACCGCCTGCAAATCAGGGGCCTGTGCCTGAATCAACGGGCGCAGCGTGATGGGTGGAGGGGAGTCGGCCTGTATAACTCCTGCTTCGGTAGTCATGCGCTTCATTTGGTTCTGAGCCGGGACAAATCTTTAGGTTCCGGGTTCGTCCGACCGCAGGTCACGCTGTTAGCGTGACGTGCTGGGGTTATCCGGCTGGCAGCCGGCTCGGGACGTTAGAGGGCCTCGATTTGGGCTCGCAGGTGGTTGAGCTCGGCGCCGATCGAGGCCATTTCCTCGTTGACATCCACCAGCTTTTCCCGCTCACTGCGGACAAAGCGGGTATAGGGTTGGATGGCCTCGTTGATGAGCTGGACTGATCGGCTTAACTCCTGCTCGAACTGGGTTGTCAGGGCTTCGTGCAGTTGGGTTTGCAGATCCAGAACCTTGACGCGTAGCTCCTCGCGGGCTTTGCGGCGCCGGTTGGGAAGGATATATAATCCGACCGCGGCCAGGGTGCCGGCAGCCAGGAGACCGGTCACGTCGGCCACCAGGGTGTGCAAGGCGGCCACCAGAATGGCGCCCAGTCCCAGGGCGCTCACCTCGATAATGGCGGTCTGAGCCACTGCCAGTTGAACCGAATCGGCCAGCTTGGCTGCTTCCGTTTTTTTGTCGTAGCTGGCCACCGCGCTCTGGGCCGCCCGGCCGACGGAATCCAACAACTCCCGCCGGTTCAACTCGAAATTGCCTCCGACCTGGCCGATTACTTTCTCCTTGTGCAACTCAGCCCGCCGGTTGAGGTATTCCATCACATCCTGCCACTGGCGGTATTCCCGTTCCACCATCCAGTCGATCAGCTCGCTGACCTGATTATCGATATCCTGTACCGTGTCTGCGACTACCTCCCGCTCGAAATCCTCTCGCACCTGGGCGGCGTTGAGCAGGCTGAAGATGCGACTGAAGCGAAGGGTGTCATCGAAGAATTTGACTCCCCGATCCGACATCTGGAAGAGGGTGCTGTCGATGGCGCTCAACCGGTGGCGGAAATCACGGTGCATATCCTCCTGGTAGGCGCGAAGATTGGCTTCAACCGTATCAATGGTGTCGAAATCTTCGGCCAGCACATCCAGACGAGCCTCAGTGACCTCCGAATACTCGTCGTGCAGGTGTTGGGCGATTCCCAATGGGTTGAGCAGTTTGAGCCGCAGCCTTTCCGTTTCGTCCAGCGTATCGAGAATAAAGGTTTCCAGCGGACCGAAATGGCTGGATGTCCATAACTCCAATACCGACGGGATGTTGGCTGGCTGAAAACTATCGCCCAGGGGATCCATATTCTGTTGACCGGCTGCTTCGCTTTCCCCACCAGGTATTTCGCTCTGCGTTCCTACCTGTCCATGGCTTTCAGGATGGTCTCCAGGGGTGCTGTGCGACTGCCGGTTGGCCCATTTCGCTTCCTGAGCCATTTTGGCGGAAACCAGAAATATCTCGGGCTCGATGCCCAGAAGTTTGACTGCATTTTCGGTAACGAAGCGTTGTACCTCGATAACGTCGGCGGCATCGAGAATATCGATCTTGTTGACCACGATTACTACTTTTTTGCCCCAGGCCCGGATGCGATCCATGAAAAGGCGTTCACTCTCGGCGAAGGGCCGGTCGGCGCTGGTGACAAAGAGTACCAGGTCGGAACGGGGCACGAAGTCCTCGGCGATTTCCTGGTGACGCTGAATGACCGCATTGGTACCGGGGGTGTCCACCAGATTGATATCCTGGAGCCAGTCAATTGGGCTGGTAATGATTTCCGCGTCGGCCTCAACCAGCGTGCGGGTCACCTGATCGCCATGGCGCAGGATGTGCACGCGGGTGGTCGTTGGTGTGGCCCCTTCTTTCAGGAGTTCCTGGCCGAGAAGCGCGTTGATAAAGGCCGATTTGCCTGCATTGAATTCACCGACAACCACAAGCAGAAAGAGTTCGTCCAACTGGCGCCGGGCCTGGTTGAGCCGCGCCGTATCCTCCCTGGCAGCATCCAGGCGCGCCAGGTTAACACCGAGACGCTGCAAAAGGTCCTGTTCGGTGTTGACGAGATTCTTTTCCAGGTTGCTGAGCAAGCGTCGAAGCACGGGGGGGCGACTCCCAATAAGACAGGTCTTTTTGCAGGCAGAATAACCGTCACGGCGTGACTATACCACAGGTGGAAATGGGCGGCAAAGAATCCTGGGAATTGGGAGTCCAGCTGTACCTGGCAGTGAGGCAGGTCGAGGGTTTGACCCACCCCCTGGCCCCGTCTTGAACTGGGAGGGGGAGAGGTTCAAGCTGCCCTCTCCGGGGCGGTTTCCAGGGCAGGCCTTTCGACTACCAGCCGCTGGCGGCGAAGATTCGATTTAGCAGGGTCTCGCGTTCACTCTCGGCGGCCCAGCGGGGCTGTGCGTAATCCTCGAGGATGGTGGTCAGTATCTCGGTGCTGATATGCCGTCCATCGTAGATGGTGTGGCGGGGAATCAAACCCTCCCGGGTCGGCAGACTCCACATTTGATCGAAGAAGAAGTTACCCAGGCCGTAGAGAATAAGACCACCGTCGCCGAATCCGATCGCCTGTGGTACATGGGACTGCACCCCGGTAACGATATCTGCGCCTGCGCTGCTCAACTGTTGGAAACCCGCGAGCTGGGACTGGATCGGCAGCGAGTCGTAGCTCTCTTCCCACTGCATATCGAGCAAAACCAGGTCGGCGCCCAGATCTTCCCGGGCTTCCCGGATAGCGATAGCCATCTGGTCGAAATCGTAGGGTGCAGAGCCGGGCCAATCAGGTTCCGCCCAGGCCAACTGCGGGCCGAACGAATTGGCGCCCAGGAAAACCAGGCGGTTGCCGTTGTGCTCCATGACGAGGGGTTCCAATGATTGCGCCAGGTTTACACCGCCGCCAAAGGTGGGTATGCCCTCATCGGAAAAAAAGGCCATCGATTGCTCGGAAGCTTGCCTTCCAAAGTCGTTCAGGTGGTTGCCAGTCAGACCGATCAAATCGACCCCTATGGCCCGCAAAGCCTCGATGTAGCCCGGTTTCGAGCATAAGGTCACGTTGCCCTCGGCCGCGTTAACCTGACAACCTTCGAAAAAGGGGACTTCGTTGCTGATGTGTGTGAGATCAGCCGCAGCCAGTTCCGGACCCACTTCCTCAGCCGGGTACTGGTATCCCTGTGCCTCCATTCGGGCAGCGGTGACGCGGGACATGGCTGTGACACCGGTCATGATTAGCGAGGTCAATTTGGCGGGATCGCGGTTGCTTGCAGAGCCGTTGGCCTTCAAATAGGTCCTCAGGCTGCCGGCGAGTTGCTCGGCATCCGGCTGATGGGCCAGATAAAATCGAAGGACCAGTGGATAGGTGTCGAGGTTGAAGCGGTTATTCGTCGGATCTTCACCGTTGATTGCCAGGGCGTTGACCTGCGGAAGTAGTTGGTCAAACGGAAGGACTCCCAATCGGCTGTCGTTTTCCTCCAACAAGGCAGCCAGGGCCTCGGCACTGTGTACGACCTCGATTTCAGCCGGTGGCCCCCAGAGTTGAAAAAGACCTGCGGCCGCGTCGGGCGTGACTACGAGGGCTTGCTCACCCTCTTTGGGGCCGCCCAGCCAGAGGCCCAGGAGTTGGGCGGGATCTGCCTCCACGTCGAGGCTGGCGAAACGTTTGACCGGAACATAGATTCGTTCGGCCACCGGATTGTCGACTGGCTCCGTGGTCAGCCAGAGATCCGCCTCGCTTGCGTCGGCGATGAGAGAGCTTTTTGGCTGGGCATCCAGCCAATTCTGAATGGCTATTTCCAGCTCCGGTGGGGTGGGGTTGAGCAATGCCATTTGCAGCGGCTGAGCGAGGCCCAACCTGGAGGTCAGAGATGGTTTTTTCGCCTGATCAACAGGTTGGGGTTTCGCTTCAACGGGGGACGGGTCGTCCGTCTGAGCCTGGTTCCCGTTGATCTGCTCATTCGCTGCTATGTCGGACCCATCCGCCGGGGATGGGGATGCGGCTGAGGTAGGTTCACCGGCACTCTGGGCTGGTTTGATATCCTGCCATGCCCAAAGCAGAAGAAAGATGCCCAGTACCAGCAGCAGGGCACTGATGAGCCCGAGGGTGCTTTCGTTGGTTTTTTTGAGTTGGTCCATGGAGCGTTTCCAGTCGATATCAGCCGCCTGCCGGAATCAGGCCAAAGCGAAAATCCTGACAGGACCCAATGTTGCGGTTGAAGGGAATCATTCTTGATTATAGCCGTTTTTCGGCTTATCGCAAAATACGCGCTGTTTGCCAGCATGGTCGATCTGTGGTAAACTTTTTTTGCTCTCGCCCCCATAGCTCAGTGGATAGAGCACCGGCCTCCGGAGCCGGGTGCGCTGGTTCGAGTCCAGCTGGGGGTACCAAAGGCGGTTTTCTGGGCATTCGAAAGCCGCCTTTCGTCTTCAAGACGACCGCCCGGTCGTTATAGTTCGCTCGAAATGTATAACAGGTCACGTACTAATTGTGTACGAGGCTGTATGATGGTTACGACTGCCCATCTCGATCAACAATGCGCGAATCCGTTGGATCATCTGGTTCCCCGCGGACCGATGTCGGTTTTTTCCAACGGAGCATGTGATCTGGTGAAGCAGAAAAAGAACCTCACGTTTATCCCGAACCGAGCAAGATGCTCAGGATTCTCGATGGAACTGTCCTGTTCTGGTTGTCGCGGGCAACCACAGCGAAAGCAGAGCTGAATGGCTGTGCTTTGATTGCATGGGACGTGGCTATCAGTTCTGCCAACCGGCCGATTGAGGTCGGGAAACGGGCATGAGAAAAAACATGTCGTTTTTTTCACTGGTCGATATTCTGCGGGATCGGGCCGAGAAACAGCCCGAGCGATTGGCCTATACCTTTCTCGTGGATGGCGAGACCGGGGATGGCCAGGTCTTCACTTACGCCGAACTGGACCAGCGAGCGCGTGCGATTGGAAGCTATCTGCAGCACCAATACGCCAGGGGTAGTCGGGTGCTCCTGTTGTATCCCCCTGGCCTGGAGTATGTTGCTGCCTTTTTTGGTTGCCTTTATGCCGGCCTGATCGCCGTGCCTGCCTACCCGCCGCGGCCAAGGCGTGCAATGCCTCGCATCCAGACTATTGTGGCTGACTGTCAGCCTGCGGTGGCGCTGACTACGTCTCGCATTCTGTCCAATATCCAGGAACGGTTGAGTGGCATGCCTGACATGGCCGCCTTGGATTGGTTGGACAGCGGTATCCTGGATCCCGACCTGGCGGATCATTGGAAGCATCCTCAGACCAGCGGAGAAGACCTGGCTTATCTGCAATACACCTCGGGCTCGACCTCAGACCCGAAAGGTGTCATGGTCAGCCACGCCAATCTGGATTATACGATCAGCGATTTGATCCAGGGCTGGGAAAAAAGGGAGGAGAGCGTGATGGTCACGTGGCTGCCTCCTTTCCACGATTTGGGCCTGATCTACGGTATCCTGCAGCCGATTTATGGCGGGTTTCCCTGCATTATGATGGCGCCTGTTTCTTTCATCCAACGTCCATTCCGCTGGCTTGAGGCGATTTCACACTATCGGGGTACCCACAGCGCTGCGCCGAACTTCGCCTTCGAGCTTTGCCTGAGCAAAGTCAAGCCTGAGCAACGTGCGACTCTTGACCTCAGCAGTTGGCTCATCGCTCTCAATGGCGCAGAGCCAATCCGCAGGGATACCATGGAGAGGTTTGCCGAGACCTATGCTTCCACCGGATTCAAGTGGTCTGCTTTCACCCCAGCCTACGGATTGGCGGAGGCCACGCTTCAGGTTACGGGAGTGTTGGCCGATAGTTCCGTAGTCGATGTGACCCTGGAAACTGCTACCCTGGAAAAACATTGTGTAGTGGAGGCGAGTCGCGGGCAGAAAGATACCCGGGTTCTGGTCGGGTATGATGCGTCGATCATGGAAACCAGGTGGCGAATAGTCGACCCCGAGGCTCTGACAGAATGCGGTCCCGACCAAGTTGGCGAAATCTGGATAGCGGGGCCAGGGGTAGCCAGGGGCTACTGGAATCGACCGGAGGCAACAATTGAGACCTTCAGCGCCCATCTGGCGGATACGGGTGAAGGGCCTTTTCTGCGCACAGGTGATCTGGGATTTGTGAAGGACGGCCATCTGTTCGTAACCGGTCGCATCAAGGACCTGATCATCGTTCGGGGGCGCAACCACTATCCCCAGGATATCGAGTTGACAGCCGAGCAGAGCCATTCGGCCTTGCGCCTGGGATGTGGTGCAGCCTTTGCCGTCGAAGTGAACGGCGAGGAGCGGGCGGCCATTGTCTATGAACTGCGACGTGAGCAGCGCCGTGCCGATATCCAGGAAGTCACCGACGCGATAGTTCAAGCTGTGGCTTTTGAGCATGAATTGCAGCTCCACGCGGTGGCACTCATGCTGCCGGGCCAGGTACCCAAAACCTCCAGCGGCAAGATACAGCGTCATGCCTGTCGTCGCAAGTTTCTGGCAGGTGAGTTTGAACTTCTGGGGCAATGGGCGCAACCGGTGGAGGAAGGGATATCTTCATCTCCAGATATCGGGAACAACTCTGAGGTGCGGTTTGCTATAGATGGAAATGGTACCTATGACGAGGTTCAGGACTGGTTAATAGCCCGCGTAGCTGAACGGGTTCAAGTGTCCCCGCAGCGTATCGACGTGCAGCGACCATTGGATCGTTATGGGCTGGACTCTCTTGGCGCCGTTGCCATCACGGGCGAACTGGCGGCATGGCTGGGACGGGATCTTTCGCCGACGCTGTTCTACGATTATCCCACCGTGCAGTCGATCACCCGGCATCTCGCCTGTGATGCTCCGGGCTCCGTCGTGGACGCTGATGAAACAGACGGCAACTCAATGGCTGCGGGACAGGGAGCCTACACTGAGATTGCGACAGGCGTGTCTTTTCCACCGGCGGTTTCGGTCGGTGCGCCGGCGATTGGGAGAGAACCGCCGCAGAAGAGGTGGACTTCCTTGATGCCGCTGCGGGAAAAAGGCTCCAGGATACCGTTATTTGTAGTACCACCTGGTGCCAGTACTGTTTTGAGTTTTGGCCAACTGGTAAATCACCTGGACGGGGACCAACCTGTGTATGGTTTCCAGCCATTGGGAATGGATGGCCAGTATCCGCCTCACTTCCGGGTTGAGGAAATGGCAGCCCATTACATCAGGGAAATGATGACCGTTCAATCAACGGGTCCTTATCTGCTTGCCGGACGCTGTTTTGGCGGCCTGGTTGCCTTCGAGATGGCTCAACAATTGCAGGCCCAGGGAGAGGAAGTAGCAATGCTTGCCATTCTCGATACGCTGCAACCTCCCAAGCCTGCCTGGCTTCGCAATGGTTCATCCGGTGATCTGGAGGTCGGATCCGGCCGATTTCACCGGTTGTTTCGCCGATGGGGCCAGCGTCTTTATCTGTTTCTGAAGCGGGTAACGATCACGGAAGCTTTTTCCCTGTACCTGGTGAGAAGCCAGGACCCTGAACTGAAATCGCCGACGGCGCTCGGCCGAGATGGTTGGAACATCCGAAATACGACAAGGGCGCACTACGAAGCCAATGAACTTTACCTGCCCAGCCTGTACGATGGCCGCCTGACCCTTTTTTCCAATTCAGGCCATACAGGCAGTCACCAACTCAATTGGGCGGCTCTGACAGGGAAAGCTGTGGATATCCACATCGTGCCCGGTAACCATTTTACGATGTTCGACGAACCCCACGTGCAGGTTCTGGCAGAGGCGCTAACCTGCAGTATCAAGGACGCGTTGTCATCGGGCGCGTCGCAAGACGATGGAGCGACGTTCTTATCCACTCTTGACGAGGGAGGGAGCAGCCCTTCGCCAGCAGTGGATGCAGCCACGATTCATGTGACCGGGGTGGAACGCATTTGCGAAGTGCCCCGCAACGAGTTGGAACGCCAGATCTGCGAAGCCACGGAAACGGTATTTGGACTACATTCCAGAAGCGTCAACGATAGTATACTGGACCTTCAGCCCAAACCATTTGCAGTGGCGTATCTTCTGGCCGAGCTGGGGCGGCGCACCGGCAAGCCAATTTCGATGGCGTCATTGGTCCAGGCCCCAACGCCGGCTCAACTGGCCGATTCGGCACGCGAGAACCACACTTCTGAGTGCTGCCGGTCGCTGGTAGGCATTCAACCCGACGGACCGAGGCCTCCCTTCTTTCTCGTGCCAGATATCGACCGGACTGTTGTCAGTCTGCTTGAGTTAGGCCGACTGATCGGTCGTCAGCAACCATGCTATGGCCTTCAACCCCTTGGTCTGGAAAGGGGCCAGCGTCCTCACACCACGGTGGAGGAAATGGCAGCGTTCTACGTTCAGGAAATGCGCAGGATCCATCCATCTGGCCCCTATTCTCTTGGAGGAATTGGCTTTGGTGGCGTCGTGGCCTTCGAGATGGCTCAGCAGCTAAGCGAATCAAGGGATGATGTGGCGTTTCTGGCGGTGCTTGATACCATGATTCCTCCCAACGCTACCTTTCAGCTGTGGTATCCCCCAACCTCGCCAGGCATGCAAGAAACAGCGCCCGGTTGGTTTGTTCAACGGCTGATCGGCCGGCTTGTCTACCGGTGGCAGATTCGGCAGTATCGCCATAGGATTCCGCGTCGGGCGCTTTCCAAAATGGCGTGGCAGCAGCGTATCAACTACCGCTTCAGCCCGACGACACGCCGAATCCAGACAATGCTGACCGCCCATTTCGTGGCGCGGCTTCGCTATCAGCCCAAGGTCTATCCAGGCCCGATTGCGCTGTTTTCAAATTCGTTGCATCCCGGTGCTCACCAGATCAAGTGGGCAATGTTGACTGATGTCGGCATGGAGATCGAGGTGATCCCGGGCAACCATAGTACGATCTTCCAGCAGCCCAATGTCAGCGAGCTTGCCAGAAGACTTGAGATGCATCTTGTTGGAATTGCTCCTGTTGCTTGCGAATAGGAGGAGGTTTGTCATGCTCAGCGACTTTCGAATGCTAGTAACCACTCCAACGCGGCAGCTGGACCCGTCGTTAGCCATTGCAGCATCCCGAGCTGGCGGGCTGGGCATCCTTGATCTGGAATACATCACCGATGTGGATGCTGCTCGTCGGGCTATGGCTCGCCTGGAACGCTATGCCAAAGGGCCGTATGGTATCAAATCCGGCTATCATCAAGAGGACCTGCTTTCAGCAATCACCGGTGGAGAGTATTCTCAACTGGCGCTGGTTATCTTATCGATTCAGGGCGTTGTAGACCACCGGGCCTTGCAGTGTCAGATCGAGGCCATCCAGGCCAGTGGCCGGCAGGTGTTCCTGGAGATCAGCAATGGTTCTCTTGCCAGTCTCGGTGAATCTCTGGCCGTCGATGGGCTGGTCGCCAAAGGGCAGGAAGCGGGCGGCTATGTAGGCGAAGAAACGACCTTTGTTCTGCTTCAACACTGCCTTTCTCACACTTCCCTGGCCGTATATGCCCACGGTGGGATCGGCCTGCACACAGCCGCTGCCTGTTATGCTGCCGGCGCTGCCGGCATCGTTCTGGATGCTCAGCTGGCCCTGGCGAGGGAATCGGCGTTGCCGCAACCGGTCAAGGCTGCCATCGCGGAAATGGATGGCAGTGAGACGGTCAGTCTGGGCGGCAATTTGGGCCAGGCTTGCCGTGTTTTCAGCCGGCCGCATATGGAAGTTGCCTGCCAATTGGCCGACGAAGCCACGACCCTCGACGGCAAATCTCTCGAGGATCGAAAGAGCTGGCTTCTTTCCCTCGAGCACTGCATTGGATGGGGTTCGCTGACGGAAGCTGCCTGGCCGCTGGGACAGGATGCGGCATTTGCCTCACCATTGGCCCAGAGGTACGGTACCGTCGGCGGTATCCTGGAAGCCTTTCGGCATAGCGTGCAACAACACGTTGAGGCAGCTACGGCGACACGTCCGCTGGACGCCGGCTCGTCCCTGGCTCAGTCGCACCGTACGCGCTATCCCATCGTTCAGGGACCGATGACGCGTGTCAGCGATATTGCCCAATTTGCCCTCGATGTTGCCGAGGCTGGAGGCCTGCCTTTTCTGGCCCTTGCCCTGATGCGCAAAGAGCAGGCTCTGCCGGTCCTGGAGGAGACCAAGGGTCTGCTGGGCGACCACCCATGGGGTGTGGGGATTCTGGGATTCGTGCCTGCCGGGATCCGCGCGGAGCAGTTGGAAGCGATTGGGACGGTTGGTCCGGATTTCGCCATCATCGCGGGTGGCCGGCCCGATCAAGCCAGGGCCCTGGAGCAGGAGGGCACATCGACCTATCTGCACGTTCCCTCGCCGGGACTGTTGAGTCTCTTCCTTGCCGAGGGTGCGAAGCGTTTTATCTTCGAGGGCCGCGAATGTGGAGGCCACGTCGGGCCCAGGTCCAGTTTTGTGCTTTGGAACTTGATGATCGATGTGCTGGTGCAGCACCTGGAGGATTCCGGGTCCGAGCCTGCGGAGTATCATGTGCTTTTCGCCGGCGGTGTGCACGACTCGCTGTCGTCACTCATGGTTTCAAGTCTGGCTGCCACGTTGGCCGAACGGGGCGTTCGTTTGGGCGTCTTGATGGGCACCGCGTACCTGTTTACTGAGGAGGCGGTGAGCTCGGGCGCCATCAAGGCCCGCTACCAACGGGAGGCGATCGAGAGCCGCAATACGGTGGTGGTTGAGACCGGAATCGGCCACGTAACACGTTGCCTGCCAACTCCCTTTGTCGATGCCTTCACCGAAAAAAAGCGCAGCCTGGTTCGGGAGGGAGCTGACAGCGGCCGCGTTCGGGATGAGTTGGAGTACCTGAACGTCGGACGTTTGCGGATGGCAAGCAAGGGGATCAACCGCAACCCGGTTTACGGTGAGAAACCGGAGGCCCATAAGTACGTCGAGCTCGACGAGAAGGAACAGCACGAGCAGGGCATGTACATGATCGGCCAGGTCGCCGGCCTGCGGGATCAGGTATGCACGATCGAAGAACTACACCGGGAGGTGTCGGTCAACGGTTCCCAGCGCCTGGAGAGCCTGGCTGCGGGCCACGTTCAACCGGTTGCAGCCGGCGTAGAGCGCCAGCCCGCCCGAATTGCCATCGTGGGTATTTCGACCGTGTTGCCGGGTGCCGAGAACCTGCAGGTTTACTGGGAAAACATCCTTGACAAGGTCGATGCGATCAGCGAGATTCCTGCGGAGCGCTTTGACTGGAAACGTTATTACGACCCGGACAAGAGCGCCAGGGACAAGATCTATTCCCGCTGGGGTGGGTTCATCGACGATGTGCCGTTGAACCCCCTGGACTACGGCATGCCGCCTAATTCGATTCCTTCCATCGAGCCGATGCAGTTACTGATGTTGGAGGTGGTGCGAGGGGCACTGGAGGACGCAGGTTACCTGGATCGGCCTTTCTCGCGTGAGCGTACATCGGTGGTGATGGCCGTAGGAGGTGGCTTGGGCGACCTGGGTTTCAACTATGGTGTGCGTTCATACCTGCCTCATCTCCTTTCGGCCGACTCTCAGGAAGTTATCGATCGGCTGGACGACATCCTGCCAGAGTGGACCGAAGACTCATTTCCAGGAATCCTGTTGAATGTGCTGGCTGGCCGGATATCCAACCGTTTCGACCTGAACGGCCCCAATCTTGTTGTCGACGCCGCCTGTGGCTCTTCGCTGGCGGCCCTGGATGTCGCCCTCAAGGATCTGGAAACACACCGGACCGATGTGGCGATCGTGGGAGGGGCCGATACGGTGCAGAGTCCCTTCGGCTTCCTGGCTTTTAGCAAGACCCAGGCGCTTTCCCCTCGGGGTCGCTGCCGTCCATTTGATGTTGACGCCGATGGGATTGTCATCAGCGAGGGGTTGGCAGCGGTCGTTCTGAAGCGGCTGGACGACGCCGAACGAGATGGTGATCGCATTTACGCGGTGATTCAGGGTGTTGGTTCTTCCAGCGATGGCCGGGACCGCAGCCTGACCGCTCCCCGCCCTTTGGGGCAACTGTTGGCTTTGCAGCGAGCCTACCAGCACGCCGGATTCGAGCCTGCGACCGTCGGCTTGATCGAGGCCCATGGTACGGGCACCAGGCTAGGCGACGAGGTGGAAGCGCAAGCCCTGGCCACGCTGTTCAATGAGACGGATCTGGATCGCCCGACCTGTGGCGTCGGGTCGGTCAAGTCGATGATTGGCCATACGAAGAGCACCGCCGGCCTGGCAGGTATGATCAAGGTGGCGCTGGGACTGTACCACAAGGTACTGCCCCCCACGTTGGCGGATGCGCCCAACCCGACCATTGGAAGTAACGGCAGCCCAGTCTATGTCAATAGCATGGCACGGCCCTGGCTGACGCCCGATAGCGATGTTCCGCGCAGGGCCGGTGTTAGCGCCTTCGGTTTCGGCGGGACCAATTTCCATGCGGCCCTGGAGGAATACAGGGACGATTTCTTGCCCCGCAGGGCCAGCCGCGATAGCTGGCCGGCGGAGAGCTTGCTGTTTCGCGCCGCCGACAGCGACGGCCTGGTTGCCCAGGTCTCCGCGCTGGACGATTGGCTGGCAGATGGCAATGAACCGCCGCTGCGGAATCTGGCCTACACCCTATATCGAAAGGCACGTGATTTTGGGCAGAATAGCGCGCTGGAGGTGCCGTTGACTCTGGCCATCGTCGCCAGTTCTCTCGGGGATCTGCGCCAGAAGCTTCAAGGTGCCAGAAGAGAACTGGAGGCTGGCAGTGAGCTGATTGACAACCCGCAGGGTATCTACTTTGCCAGGAAGCCTCTGGGCATCTCTGGCAAGGTGGCGTTTCTGTATCCCGGCCAGGGGTCGCAGTACCCAAACATGCTGGCGGACCTGGTCATGCAGTTTCCGCAGCTGGGCGAGCCGTTCGAAATCGCCAACGGTGTGCTGGCCGATCATCTGCCCAAACCCCTCAGCGAGTTCGTCTTTCCCGTGCCGGCCCACGATGACGAGACAGCCAAGGCGCAGCATTCGGCATTGACCGATACACGTGTTGCTCAACCTGCGTTGGGTGCTGCAGGACTGGCGATGAGCCAGTTTGTGGAAGAGGCAGGTTTGGTCCCGGACTTCGTGGCGGGGCACAGCTATGGAGAGATTGTGGCCCTATGCCGAGCTGGTGTTATCGACGGTGAGGCGCTCTACGCCATTTCTTCCGCCCGCGGGCGATTCATGGCCGAGGCGACAGGTCCGGATGCCGGCACGATGGCGGCTGTATTGGCGGATCAATTGGTTGTCGAAGAGGTTCTGGGGGATCACTCAGGGGTGGTTGTTGCCAACCTGAACTCTCCAAAGCAGACGGTGATCTCCGGTGCTACCGCCGCCGTCAACCAGGCTGTGGCGTCGTTCGGCGAACGAGGGATTCGTGCCAAGACCATTCCTGTAGCCTGTGCGTTCCATTCGCCTCTGGTGGAACCAGCTCAAATCCGGTTGGCCCAGTTTCTGGATACGATCGAATTCAGATCGCCGGAGTTGGGGGTATATTCCAACACGCTTGGCCGTGCTTATCCCGAGGAAGCCAGCGAGATTCGGGAGGTGCTTTCCAAACAGTTGGCTCATCCGGTGCGGTTCCAGGAGGAAATCGAGGCCCTCTACCGGGCTGGTGTCCGCATTTTCGTGGAGACCGGACCTCGCGGCGTTCTGACCGGATTGGTACACCAGACATTGGCCGACCAAGCGCATCTCGCCGTAGCGATGGACTCGGGAGGTCCAGGTTTGCTGGCCATGCAGCGGGCTTTTTCTCAATTGATCGCCATCGGCAGCGACATTGATCTTGGCGTGCTATACGATGGCCGGGAGTTAAGTGCCATCGATCTGGATCGTCCCTACGAGGATCCGGCACAAGAGGCTTTCGGACCTACAACCTGGTTGATCAACGGTGGACGGGCACGCCGATGGCTGGACGCAAAGGATGGCCTGCCTGAGCCGATACTGCAGCCAGTGGATGTTTCATTGGCTGGGGCGCAGATGGACACCCTGCCCGAACCTGTTCCAACGGCCACACAGCCGCTGGCGGCTGGTTTGCAGGGAGATGAGGCAACCCAGGTAATGCTTCAAACGCAGCAGCTGATGAGCCGTTTTCTGGAAACGCAAGCCAACGTGATGCGGGCCTACCTGGGCGACGATACACTGACCGGCTCGATAATTCAGGTTCCAGAGACCCCGGATGTTGTTGAGGGCCAGGCTGACTACCCGGCAGCTGCTGCCCAGGCGGAGCGTCCGTTTGATCCGGCAAGAGGGGCGGTGTGTAACAACGGAATTGGAACAGCAAAGCCAACCGGGCAGGCGAGCGATGTTCCGCCGGCCATAGGGCGTTTTCTGGTGGATGCCGTGGACGCACCTCTTATTGATTCGACAGCCGGCCTGGCGCCAGGTCGGGTCATTCTGATCACGGCTGACAGATATGGGGTGGCAGACGTTGTGGCCGGCATGTTGCGCGATCAGGGTTACACCGCGGTGATTCTCGCCGATGAAGCGGCGGGCTCGACCAACGGTCATGGGAAACGGGCAGCCAACGCCTACTACCTGGCAGGGCGAGCGGATGCGGAAGGGATACGGACGCTTCTGGAGATGATTCGCCAGGATCATGGTGCCATCGGCAGCTTGCTTCACCTGGCTGCCCTAAGACCGGGGAAGTCCTTTGAATCGATGGACCTGGACGAATGGCAACAGGCGATCGAGGATGATTTGGTGACTCTTTTTCATTGTGTCAAGGAGCTGCACGAGGAGCTCGCCGACGCTGCCCGGGCTGGCGGCGCCTGTCTTTTGGCCGCCACACAGATGGGTGGTGCCTTCGCAACCACAGGTGGCAAGAATGGCTTTGATTTATCCCATGCTGGCATGGCGGGCCTGCTGAAGACGGCCGCTCACGAACTGCCGTTGGTGCGTGCTAAAGTAGTTGATTTCAGCAGCCAAACGCCGGTGTCGGAACTGGTGCGGTCGATCCTGGCAGAGATCGGCGCGGACGATGGCCTTACAGAAGTGGGGTACGTTGATGGCGTACGCACGACGCTTGGGCTTCGCGCCGCCTCTGTGGGTCAAGGTGAAGCGCCCACCTTCGTGGTCGATGAAGACTTCGTGATACTGGTGACCGGTGGCGCTCGTGGAATCACCGCCAGTGTTGTGCAGGAACTGGCCGAGTGCTATCGTCCGACCGTGATTCTGCTTGGGCGTTCGGACGCGCCGCCCGATCAGGAGTCTTTGGAGACTGCTGAACTGACCTCGGCCCGGGAGATCAAGAGAGCTCTGTTGGGCAGTATGAATGGCGATGGACAGAGGGCTTCTCTGGCTGAAGTAGAAGCTGCCTACCGGAGACTTGAAAAAGAGCGGGCGATGCGCCGAAATCTGGCCAGGCTGGAAAAAACGGGTGCTACGGTCGAGTATCACTCGGTGGATGTGTGCAATGAGGCCGACCTGGCGGCTCTTATCGACGATGTTTATGACCGTTTCGGACGGCTCGACGGCGTGATTCATGGCGCAGGTATCGTGGAGGATAAGCTGATCAAGGACAAGAGGGTCGACTCGCTGCGACGGGTGGTCAGCACCAAAGTTGATTGTGCTTTTGTGCTCAGCAGGAAGCTGCGACCTGAAACCCTCAAGTTCCTGGTCTTCTTTTCATCGGTGAGTGGTCGTTTCGGCAATCGTGGTCAGGGCGACTATGCGGCGGCCAACGAAGTTCTCAACAAGCTGGCTCTTCACCTGGATCGTGAGTGGCCCGGTCGCGTGGTTTCCATCAATTGGGGCCCCTGGGACGCAGGCATGGTCTCTGATGAGCTACGAAGGCAGTTTCTCCAGCGGGGCGTGAGCCTTGTGCCTGTCGATGTTGGGTGCCGACGTTTTATTGAAGAGCTGAACGGCGGATGCAAGGGAGACGCGGAAGTTTTGATCTGTGGTGAGGACAATCAGGTGATGGCTCGTGTGGGTGCGAACCTGTGACAATGGTGCAGGTTAGAGTTCCCAATCGGGCGGGCCAGGGTATTTCATTATGGCAAAGAAAAAAAACAAGGACCTAGCTAAAAAACCTGACGGCAGCCAGGGTGTGGCGATTATCGGCATGTCCTGCATGTTTCCGGGCGCCAGGGATCTGGACACCTACTGGCAGAACATCCTGGGCAAGGTCGATTCGGTGACCGATCCACCGCCCGAGGCGTGGGATTCAGAGGTTTTTTATGATCCAGAATCCACGGCCAACGACCGGGTTTATTGCAGGAAAGGTGGCTTCCTCGGCCCGCTGGCGCAGTTCAACCCGCTGAACTACGGGATAATGCCCATTGGTCTTGATGGTGGCGAGCCCGATCAGTGGCTGCTTCTCAAGCTGGCCTACGATGCGCTGGGGGATGCCAGTTACCTGGAACGCCTTGAGGCCAATTCCGGGGAGCGACGCCGCACTGCCGTGATTCTGGGCAAAGGAACCTATCTCAACCGCGGCAATCTCAACATGGTTCAGCACAGCCTGGTGGTCGACCAGACGCTGCAGGTGTTACAGGCTCTTCATCCTGAGTATGGACAGGAAGAGCTGGACCTGGTGCGCGAGGCATTGAAGGAACGGCTGCCTGCGTTTGACGCTGCCACCGCGCCGGGGCTGGTGCCCAACATCGCTGCCGGACGCATTGCCAACCGGCTCGATCTGATGGGGCCATCCTACACGGTGGATGCTGCCTGCGCTTCCTCGTTGATCGCGGTCGAGATCGCGATGCGTGACTTGCTGACCGACCACTGCGATCTTGCGTTGGTGGGAGGCGCCCAGGTCACGACCCCTATTCCAATCCTGACCCTTTTCTCCCAACTGGGTGCCCTTTCCCGGCAAGAAGAGATCCGGCCTTTCGACCAGAAGGCCGACGGGACGATTCTCTCGGAGGGAATCGGGATGCTGGTGTTGAAACGGGAGGAAGATGCGGTGCGGGACGATGATCGCATCTATGCGGTCATCAAGGGTGTGGGCTCCTCCAGCGACGGTCGGGCCATGAGTGTGCTGACACCCAGGGTTGAGGGAGAGATCCTGGCCCTGCAGCAGGCCTATGAGATGGCAGGCGTGGAACCGGCAACGGTGGGCCTGGTCGAGGCTCACGGAACGGCGACGCTGGCCGGTGATGCTTCGGAGATCGACGCCCTGCAAGCTGTGTTCGGAGGCCGCCGCGCCCGGGAGCCACAAACAGCCCTGGGCACCGTAAAATCGATGATCGGCCACACGATGCCGGCTTCAGGTGTTGCAGGCATTATCAAAGCGGCGCTGGCGCTGTATAACAAGGTTTTGCCCCCAACCATCCATTGCGACGAGCCGAATTCCAGGCTTGGGTTGGAAGACTCCAATTTCTATTTGAACACGGAAACGCGTCCGTGGATCCAGGGCCGTGAAACTCCCCGGCGTGCAGGCGTGAATGCCTTTGGCTTCGGTGGCGTCAACGTCCACGTCATCCTTGAGGAGGCCACACCCCAGGGCGACACAGCCTGGCCCAATCACATGGACCACTGGGAGAGCGAGGTTGTGGTCCTGGCTGCCAAGGATCGAGACCGATTATTGGTCAGCGCAAGAGAGCTGAAGGAAACTCTGGAGGCCGTGCCCGATCTGCAAGAACCTGGCTTCAGGTTGTTGGACCTGGCGTATACGGTCAACAGGCGCCTGGGTGAACAGGTCTGTCGGTTGGCGATTGTTGCCACCTCAATCGAGGATCTTCGAGACAAACTAGGCCACGCCATCTCGCGTCTGGAGAAAGCCAAAACGCGCAAGATCAAGGATGTTCGGGGGATTTACTTCTTCGAAAAACCTTTTTATCCCGAGGGACGGGTGGCATTTCTCTTCCCGGGGGAGGGTTCTCAATACCCGAACATGCTGGCTGACCTGTGCCAGCACTTCCCGGAGGTGCGCAGCGCCTTCGACCGCATCGACCATATCTTCGAGGGCCATCCCCGGGGATACACGCCCAGCGATTTCATTTTCCCCAGGCCGGGGCAGGCGGAGAGGTCCGGCAGGGCAGAGCAACTCTGGGAGATCGATGGCGCTGTCGAGGCTGTTCTTACGGCGAACGCGGCGATGCACGCGCTGTTGCTCAGGTTAGACGTTGAGCCAGACGCCCTGGTGGGCCACAGCACGGGTGAATACTCTGCCTTGCTGGCGTCGGGCATGATTCCGGTTGACGAGGATGAATTCGTAGGCCACCACTTGTTGAATCTCAATCAGATGTATGAGGTCGTGGCTCGGGACAATGAGGTGCCGCGGGCGTTCATGCTGGCCGTTGGTGCTGGTCTGGATCGGGTAGCGTCCCAGGTGGAGGAAGCTGGTGGACAGGTGTACGTTGGCATGGACAACTGCCCTCACCAATCGGTCCTGGTGGGCGAGGAATCGGCTCTTGAGGGATTGACTTCCTCGTTGGGGGCAGAGGGTCTGATCTTTGAGAGCCTTCCCTTTGATCGGGCCTATCATACGCCGCTCTTTGAGCCTTACAACCATCTCTTCCAGGATTTCTACGCCCAATTGCCCATGGAGGCTGCCAAGGTGACTACCTATTCGTGTGTCACTGCAGCACCCTTTGGCGACGACGAAGCCGATATCCGATCCCTGGCTATCGCTAACTGGATCAACCGGGTCCGTTTCCGGGAAACTATCCAGGCGATGTACGACGATGGCATTCGGATCTTTGTGGAAGTCGGGGCCCGGGGCAATCTGACGGCCTTTGTAGGAGATATCCTGCGCGGCCAATCCCATCTGGCCGTGCCGGCAAATATCCAGCAGCGTTCAGGGATTACCCAGCTCAATCACCTCATTGGTCTTCTTATTGCCCAGGGAGTCCCGGTGGATCTGACCGCTCTCTACGAACGCCGCGAACCGCGTATGTTGGAGCTTACGCCTGATTTCGCCGAAAAGGCTGGAAAACAACCCGCGGGCACCATGAAGTTGGCTTCGGGCTGGGCAGGGATGGAGGTCTCGCCTGAGGCGGCCGAAGAAATCCGTACTCGATTAGCCGGAAAATCAGTCGGGGGTGTCGTCAACCCGGACGCAGGTCCCGACCCGGTCGAACCGGTCGCAGCATCGGCGAGCAAATCACAGGAGGAAGTGAATATCAGCAATATGCAAGATAATCTACCCAACAACAATGGAGTTCAGGATTCCGTTCCACCGACCTCCGGCGTGGTACAGCCGGCTCAAGTCTACGCTGATGGGCGCGCCCTGGTGATGCAAGGCCATTTGCAGTTAATGGATCAGTTCTTGAAAACCCAGGAAGCGCTGGTTCAACAGTTCCTGACGGGCAGCGCTGCGCCGATCATGACGCAGTCGAGGCCAGTCCTTCCTTTGCAACCGGTTGCCTTGCCGCAGCTTGAAGGATTTTCGCCGCCGCCACAGCCTGTGCAGCAGCAGGATGCAGCTGCAGCAGGTCCGGAACCCGCCCAGCGTGCCGTTCCGCCGGCCCCAGCGCAGCCTTCCCCTCCCGGTGTTGCAGATCAAGCACCGGTGATTGAGGCATCCGAGGAGGTGAACGAGCCACCCGATCTGGAGGCTATCCTGCTCGATCTGGTCAGTGACAAAACGGGGTATCCGCTGGAGGTACTCTCCCTGGATGCGAACCTGGAGGCAGATCTGGGAATCGACTCCATCAAACGTGTCGAGATCCTGGGAGCATTCAACCAACAAACTGGCCTGGTGGAGGGGGATACCATGGATCAGGTCTCATCGCTGAAGACGTTAGGAGCGATTCTTGGTTTTTTTCAACAAACGGCCAGCCTGGCACCTAGTGTGAAACCGGGCTGGCCGTCCTCCCAAGATGCGATTGCCGCGACTGAACTTTTCGATCGAATGCCCTTCATCCGGGATGTGCGCCGCCATGTGCCGGGTCAGGAGCTTGATGCCCTGTGCAGGTTGGACGTCAGTGAGGATCTGTTTCTGAGGGACCACACATTGGGCCGGGAAATTGCCCGGTTGGATCCCGATCTTCTGGCCTTGCCAATCGTGCCACTCACTGTGACGATGGAAATCCTGGCGGAGGCAGCGGCTTGCCTGGCTCCTGGTGAGGTCCTGGTGGAGATGCGCGACCTGAGGGCCTACCGCTGGATTCTCCTGGAAGAGGGCCCGACTACGTTGCGGGTGACGGCCAAACGGCGAAGCGACTCCGGTGGCAGTGAATTCGACGTGGTCGTATGCATTCTCCCAGACGGGATTGCAACTGAAGAGGGTATGGACTCCCTGGCGCCAGCGGCTGAAGGCACCATGATCTTCGCAATGGCCTATCCCGAACCGCCGGATGTTTCCGCCCTTTCTCTGCAAGAGGAACGGGCGTCGCTCTGGCAGCCTGACAACCTGTATCGCGATGGCATGTTCCACGGACCGTTGTTCCGTGCGGTGAAGTCGATCGACCGGGTGGGCAGCGATGGACTGGTGGCCACCATGGAGGCCCTTCCCACCAATCAGTTCATCGGCTCAGACAGAGGTCCGGTCTTCCTCGCTGAGCCGATCATCCTGGACGCCGCGGGCCAGTTGATTGGATTGTGGACCCTGGAAACCCTGGAACGGGGATTCACCGTCTTTCCCTATCAACTGAAGGCCCTGCATTTCTTTGGGCCTGCGCTGCCGCCTGGTGAGCAAGTGACCTGCCAGGTGCGCGGCACCTTTCTGGATAACCTGCAGATGACGTCTGATATCGATATCATCGATGCAGAGGGCAACTTGCGAATGCGGCTCAATGGATGGGACGACAAACGATTTGATATTCCGCGCCAATTCTATCGCTTCATCCTGAATCCGGGCGAGGTGCGTCTCAGCGAACCATGGTCTGCTCCACTCAACGGCCACGCCGGGGGTGAGGAGTTTGAATCGAGACGGGTCGCCGGTTTTTCCCAGGACTTTTTGAAAGCTCATTACCACTTCTGGGAAAAAGTCCTGGCCCATCTGGTGTTGGCCCGGTCAGAGCGGCAAGTATGGCGAGAGATGGGATCGGACAAACGAAGAATCGAGTGGCTGTTGGGCCGGGTGGCAGCCAAAGAAGCTTTTGCCATATTCGTGTATAAGTTGTATAATATTAGTCTCAACATTGCGGACATCGAGATCTCGACGGATGAGCGGGGACGTCCATATGTGGAAGGCCAGTGGCTTTCGCAGATTGACCGGCCAATCTCGTTGTCCATTTCTCATGCTGGCGACGTCGCTGCGGCCGTGGTTGGTCATGTATCGCCGGAGGGACGCATGCCGGGCATTGGAATCGACCTGGAGCCGGTCCAACGCCTGGAGACCTCTTTCGCCGGTGTGGCATTCACCGAACAGGAGCGGTCATTGTTGCAGGAGCTGGTTGAGTCGGATGACGAGACCTGGTCGCTGCGACTCTGGTGTGCAAAAGAAGCGGTTGGGAAAGCCCTGGGGGTTGGACTGGCGAATGGACCTCACAGCGTGGCCATCGATCGAGTCGACCCCGACAGCGGTTTCGTTTACATGAACCTGGCAGGCGGGCTGGAGGAGGAATTTTCAGATCTGTCCGGTGAGAATATGGCCGCCTACACGACGCAGGAGAATGGCTTCGTAGTTGCCAGTGTTCTGGGCTGATCAATGGCCGATTGTCAATTGTCAATGGTCAATTCTGGAAAGTATGGAAGCAAAGGAATGAGCAATAGAACGGATATGATTTCAAGAGAGAATGTTTGGGACGCGACAATGCGTCTGCTGGCGCAGTTGGCCGAGGATTGGGACTATGGCGAAGAGATCACAGGGGAGACATATCTCTTCTCGGATCTGGGGTTTCAGTCGCTGGATGCTGTGGTGTTGGGCAACACCTTGCAGGAGAAGTTTGGTCGTGCGATCCCCTTTGCCGACCTGTTGGCCGAGATCGGCCAGCGGGAGGTGAACGACGTCACTGTTGCAGAGTGGGTCGATTTTTCCTTCGAACACCTGCAGGCGTCCACGCCTCAGGAGGCATGATGGCCCAAAAAACGCTACTGATAGGCCTGGACGGCGCCACGTTTACACTGTTGGACCCATTCATGGCGGGGGGGGTGATGCCCTTCCTGAAGTCTTTTGCAGAGCGGGGTGTGCGAGCGGAGCTGCGCAGTGTTGTGCCTCCTCTCACGCCACCTGCCTGGACATCGGTGCTGACTGGGCGGTCGCCCGGATATCATGGCATCTTTGATTTTTTCCAGGCGGACACACCTGGCAGCATTTCGATCCGGCTGGCTACTTCGGGTGATATCCGGGTTGACCATGTCGCCAAGATGATCAACCAGCATGGTTTGCGGGCCAATATCATCAACTTTCCCGTCCATTTTCCACCTGCGCCGATCGACGGGGTGGTGATTGCCGGGTGGATGCCCTGGCGTCAACTGCGCCTGGGATGCCATCCCCCCGATCTGTACGACCGGTTGAAGGCTTTGCCAGGTTTCAATCCGCGGGAACTTGCGATGGACATGGGCCTTGAGGCCCGGGCCACCGAGGGGTGTGCTGAGGAGGAATATGTCGACTGGGCGGCGCTGCACGCCCGTCGCGAGGAGCGCTGGCTGGAGGTACTCAAGTACCTGGATGAAAACGACTCTTCCGAATTCACAGCGATTCTCCTGGATGGTCCGGACAAGGTCCAGCATCTGTGTTGGCGTTTCCTTGACCCGGTGTTGTGGCCTGTGAACCCGACTCCTGAGGAAGAGCGAATCCGGGAGGCCAGCATCGATTACTATCGCCAGCTGGATAGCATCCTTGAGGAGTTGGTTGAAAGTGCCGGTTCAGAGGCAACTATCGTGATGGTTTCCGACCATGGTTTCGGTGCCTCCACAGAGGTATTCCATGTCAATACCTGGCTGGAGCAGGCCGGATACCTGGTGTGGTCGAAGGATGTAACCAGCGAACTCAATGAGCAAGACACGCTGGGGATGGGACATATCTCGCGCCACAGCCGGTGGTTGGATTGGGACCGCACCAAAGCCTATGTTGCCACGCCGACAAGCAATGGCATTCACATTGTTCGGGCTGAGCAACATGATGGTCGGGGTGTCCCAGCAGCTGACTATCCCCGTTTCCGCGCTGAGCTGCTCGATGCCCTGCTGAGCTACGTTGATGAAAAGGACGGGAACCCCGTGGTGACCGCCGCAGCTACCCGGGAGGACGCTTTTGCCGGTCCGGCGGGTGAATTGGCGCCCGACCTGACCCTTAGCCTGCGTGATGGCGGTTTGGTGTCGATCCTGCCATCCGATACACCCCTGAAGCCCCGGCCTCGGCCGGTCGGTACCCATCGACCCCTGGGTGTGTTCCTGGCTGCAGGGCCGGGAATCCGGCGAAATGTCATGATCGAGGAGCTATCGGTTATGGATGTGGCGCCGATTGTGCTGCACAGCCTGGGAATAGCTGTCCCGGAGTCGCTGGAAGGTCATGTTCCCGGGTCGGCGTATGAGACCGACTATCTGGCAAAGAGGCCAGTCGAGCTTGTTCCCCCCGGGAATGGCATTGAAGGTGAACGGGTCGATACTTCCCAGCAGATTGTTTACGATGAAGAAGCCGAAGCCGTGTTGATGGCCAGGCTGAGGGAACTGGGATACATTGAATAGGTGATCGAGGAGGCAATGAACTATGGGTAATATGGCTGTTAATGGCGTTGATCTGCATTATTGGACCGTGGGTGAGGGTCCCGACATCGTGATGATGCATGGTTTGGGAGGCAACCTGGCTATCTGGCACATGCATGTGGTGCCGCATCTTCGGGACAAGTTCAGGTTGACAAGCTTTGACTTCCGCGGGCATGGCAAGAGTAGTATGCCTGCCAGCGGCTACTCGACTGGCGGTATGGTCAAGGACCTTCTGGGGCTGATGGATGCTTTGGGCATCGAAAAAGCCCACCTGGCGGGTCATAGCATGGGAGCCGATGTCGCACTGCACTTTGCCATGTTGCATCCCGATCGTGCTGAACGGCTGGTAGTAGTGGAGGCTGGATTGCCTGCCCTGGTAGCGGCGCGCAAGGACGAAAGCTGGATCGGTTGGTCCTACTGGGCAGAGATGATCGAGAAGTATACCGGAGAGAAGGTGCCACCCGAGCACCGCACCGATTACCGCTATCTGCTCCATCAGAGCTTGAAGGTACCGATCCTGTTTGGACCGTCGCGAGGTCAATCCCGCAGGCGACAGGATAAATTCGTCGCCCTGCTGGATACGACCACCATGGTGGATGACTACGAGGTGGTTGGAGAGCTTACTCTGGAAAACATCGCTACTGTGCCCCATCCAAAACTGCTGATGTACGAGCAGGGTTCGCCCTACATCGGGACCTATCATGAGATCTGCGAGGTTGCGATAAACTACGAATCGGTGCTTCTTCCACCAACCAAGTATCGGCACTTTTTCCCTCTGGAAAAACCGGAAGTCCTGGCAGCTCACATCGTCGAATTCTGCCAACCGGAACGGGAAGTGGTCAATGGTCGTCAGTTGGAAGCCATTGTATGATTGACAGGGTGCTGATCACCGGCGCCGGCACCGGGCTGGGGTTGGAAACGGCGCTCACGCTGGCCGAACGTGGTTTCGACGTCTACGCGAGTGTTCTGAATGAAGAGCAACGGGCTCGGGTCAGCCAGGAGAGCGCCCAGCGGGGTCTTTCTGTCCACACGCCGGTCCTGGATGTAACCGACGAAACGACGATTCAACCGGTAGTCGACTCTATAGCAGAAGGTGGATCCTTGCTGGGCGTTGTGAACAACGCAGGCATCAGCCTGCGGGGCTACTTCGAGGATTGTGATGACGATGAGATCAGAAGGGTCATCGATGTCAATCTGTTTGGCGCGATGGCCGTAACCCGGGCGGTTCTTCCCGCCATGCGAGAGGCTGGCCGAGGCCGGTTTATTTACATCAGTTCCATTGGTGCCCGCATTTCGTCCATGGGAAGAACAGCCTACTGTGCCAGCAAGTTCGCGCTTGAGGGTTACGCCGAATCGCTGATGCAGGAAGTGGGTCCTTTGGGTTTGCACATCAGCATTGTAGAGCCGGCGATCATCAATACGGAGCGCTGGACGGTGCATCGGGGTATTGCCCGGCGGGCCCAGGATCCTTCCAGCCCGTATCATGCCTGGTTTCAGCGGCAGGAAGAGTTGGCCGATCAACTGGTTCGCACATCGCCAACCAAAGCAACTGACGTTGCAGAAGCCATCTTCAAAGCATTGACCGAGCGTCGCCCGCGCTTGCGCTACGTGGTCGGCCGGCGGGCCCGGCTTGTTCTGATGTCGCGTCGCTATTTGCCTGGTGAGATGTTCGAGCGGCTCTATTTCGGAGAGGCAGTCCGGCGCGTTACTGATCCGCGTGGATCCTGACCGCCAGCGTTGCAAAGGGACGATGACTCGGAATGGTTTTTCAGAGTGGTGTTTCGGAGGGGGCATGACATGATATCAAGGATACGGGCATTGGCCACGCTTGGAGTGGATCGATCGCTCAAGCTGAACAGGGCCAAGGGTTTGGGCGCGGAAACGATCCGAGGATATTACACGACCCAGGTCCTGATCGCTCTGATCAACGTAGGCCTGATGGCGGAGCTAGGCTCGGGCAGGGGGGTTCAGGTGGTCACCTTCGCTAAGCGAGAAGGGCTGGACGAGGGCGTTCTGCAAAATCTGTTCGATTATCTCTATGAACTCAGATTTCTGGACCAAAGCAAGGAAGGCTATGCGCTGACAGAAAAGGGTATGTTGGCCCACGAGATGTTGACCGGAGTCATCTTGTCGGTTTACGCCTACAAGGAAATCTTTTCCAATCTGGAAGCGCTCTTGCGAGGGGAGATGATCTATGGCGTCGACATAAACCGAAGATCGGAATTTGTCGCGGTTGGAAGTGGTCATTCCGCCGAACTTCTGGCGATCCCGATTTTAAGCAATTTGTTGCTCGAGAAAGGCTGGACCCGTATTCTGGATATGGCCTGCGGCGATGCCCGGTTCTTGAGCAGCGTGTGCATGAGCAATCCGAATTTCCTTGGATTTGGAGTGGATATCGCGCCAGAGGCCATTGAGGCAGGCAATCGGGACTTGATGCGAGAGGGATTGAGTGATCGAGTACACCTGTCGGTTGGCGACATGTTTGCAATGGACACATCTTTTCAGGATATTCCGGAGATCGATGTGTGCACCTGCGTCTACGCATTGCATGAGTTCCTTGATGACGGAAATGGTCGCCTGGTCGAACTGCTTCAGGGGTATTTGAGGCGTTTCCCAGGGGTGCCGATGGTCGTGTGTGAAGTGATTCATCACTCTCCTGCAGAGCTACGGCGCAAACCTGGTGGTCTGATGGAAATTCAGCTGATGCATCATCTTTCCAACCAGCGCCTGGCAACGCGAGAAGAATGGCGCGAGATTTTTGGAAAGGTCGGCTTCAACTCGGTTTCCGAGATCTATTTGGATTATGCTCGCACCGCTGTGTTTACCGCAGTATAGAGGTCAGATGGTGATGTCAATCCAGTGGCCGATCAGTCGGCTGGCTAGCGCTGTCAATGGAAGGGTTGCGGGCTCAAGGAGATACGCCGGTGGCGAATAGCGTCCTGGTAACGGGTACATCAACCGGGTTCGGGCAGGAGATTGCCTTGACTCTGGCTGAACGAGGATTCACAGTCTATGCAACGATGCGAAATCTGGCCCGGCGGGATGCTCTGGATGCCTCTGCCCAACAGCGCAACATCAAGTTGCGAGTGCTTCAACTTGATGTGACCGACTCTTCCAGCATCGAACGGGCCGTCGAAACCGTTGTCGAGGAAAGTGGCGGTATTTTCGGCGTGGTCAACAATGCCGGCATCATGCTGCGGGGTTACTTCGAGGACCTTAGCGACGCTGAGATTCGCGAGCTGTTTGACACGAACTTCTACGGCACGCTGGCTGTAACGCGGGCGGTGTTGCCTCACATGCGCAAGGCCGGGACAGGCAGAATTGTGATTATCACGTCGGTTGCCGGAAAGATAGGCTCACCCTCCGGCAGTGCTTACAGTGCGAGCCGCTTCGCTCAGGAGGGTTTTGGTGAGTCCCTTCGCCAGGAGGTGGAACCGTTAGGTATAACGGTCAGTCTTATTGAGCCAGGCATTACCAAGACTGACAGCTGGACGGTGGACAAAGGGGCCGGCAAAAACACGAGCGATCCCGATAGCCCTTACTACGCCTGGTTCAAAAACGCAGAAGCACTGTTTGACCGGCAAATGAACGACTCGTCGAACACGGTTCAGGATGTGGCTGCCGCCGTGTACAAAGCACTGAGCGATCCACAACCCCGGTGGCGCTACATGGTCGGGCGATGGGCGAGGCTTGTCGTAAATCTACGCCGGATCATACCGGAAGAGTTGTTTGCACAGGTCTATTTTGGCGAGGTGATGCGACGGGTCACCGGTGCGGACAATGAGTAACTCACGTCAAAGGATGGAGACACCTGCATGATCGATCAAGCGAACGCCCGAATCAAATCACTGGCAAAGGACGCCGAAGGCCAACTATCAAGTGGAGCTTCTCCTGCGCGCCGGCTAAGCTTCGCCAAGATGGGATCTCAGGGTTTTGGAGACCGTTATAATACGTGGGCCTGGTCGATGATCTGGTGGCGGGGATGCCTGTTCGTGGGCACCAATCGAGCAATATTATGTGCCGAGCGCGCTGCGACTGCCAACGGCTTGCCAATGCTATCGAAGTTTCCCTTTGCCAAGTATCCCCCCGACGATCCAGATGCGGGATGTCCTCCTGATTCAACAGATCTGCCCCTGCGGGCTGAAATCTGGCGCTGGACTCCTGAGATCGATCAATGGGACAGAGTCTACCAGGCACCGGAGGATGTGCCCATTCCCGGTCATCCGGGAAAGTTCGTTGGCCGGGATATCGGATATCGGGGGATGACGTCTTTTGTAGAGCCGGATGGCACGGAGGCTCTCTATGTTTCTGGCGTGACGGCTCAACTCATGTACGCAAATCTGGTGCCGCCCCGGTTGTTGCGGACCACGGATGGCAACACCTTTGAGGCGATTCCGCAACCTGAGGGCTACGTCCAGGGCGAGGTCGCGCCTGGAGAATTTCGGGGCATGTCCACCTTTCGCAATATCCTGTCTTTCGACGGGCGAATGTTTATCGTGGCCGGCGGTATCCATGGGGATGGCGTACTGTTGGAAGGAGACAATCCTGCTGCTGGCACTGAATGTTTTCGACAGGTATCTCCTGTTGGCCACAGTGTTTTCGAAACTGTCGTTTTCAATGGTCACATTTACGCTGGCACACGAGATCCGATCAATGGCTATGCGGTTCTCAAGATGGATGCTGCCGGGTCGCCGCCTTACAAGTGGACAACTGTAGTTTCCAATGGTGCCTTTTTGCCCATCTACAGCCTGAGCGTCATCAGCATGTTCGTGTTCAGGAACAGGCTCTACGTGGGTACCGACAGGCCAGGAGAGATCATTCGTATCAATCCCGACGATAGCTGGGAGCTGGTGGTTGGATCGCCTCGGGAAACGCCGGACGGTTGGAAATATCCGATAAGTGGTCTTGATTTTGGTTTCTGCAACTGGCTAAATGGACATATCTGGCGAATGGAGGAATACCAGGGCAAGCTGTACATCGGCACCATGAAGTTGAGCACCCATCTGCGCACCCTGCCGGATGCGGAGCCGGTGTTGAAACCCAACTACGGCTTTGATCTCTATGAGACTACTGACGGCCGGCAATTTGCGCCGTTGACCACCAGTGGATTCGGCGATAAGTTTTCTTTTGGTATCCGTTCATTTGCCAGCGGTCCGGCTGGCCTTTTTGTGGGCACGGCCAACAGTTGGTATGGTCTTCAGGTCTGGCGGGCGCAAGATTCAGGCAGAAACGGCACCGAAATGGTCGGCGAGGGATCAGATGGCCTGGAAATGCCAGCCCCTTATGGCCTTGAATTGGATAGCGTCGATGGAAGGGTGGTGCTTTCGTGGCAATCGACCGGGTCCATTGGCGGTTTCCGAATCTGGCGGGCAGAGGTGAACGACATTTGGCCTCTGGTGAAGAAGAGCCGGTTTCTGACGTTTGCCCGCTGGGCGATTCGTTCCGTTCGCAAAATAAAGCCTGAACTCTACTTTCCTCCCTTGCCGAAACAGATTTGGGTCCCCGATTTTTACGAGGAAATCGGAACTACGGACCAGCAGATATTCGTCGATAGAGCGGTGGAGGGGGACAGGCGCTATCTCTACTATGTGGTGGCGGAAAACGAGAAGAGCCAGCTATCTGCGCCATCCAACCTGGTGGCAGCGCCGCTAATGACGCCACCAGTAACCTTCGAGAATCTTTTTGGGTTTCTTGAAAACCGCACAAGCGCGCTTAGTTCAAGCGATGGCAGCAGCCTGGATGACAGTCGTCAACAGCTTGAAGCGGCCCAGGAAAGGCTTAGCTCTGGCGACACCGCGGGTGCCAGCGCAATCCTGGATCGACTGGCATTCCAGGGGGACGCGGATGCAAGGATTCTTTTGTCATCGCATTCACAGGATGAGCTACTCTTCCGATTAGGGCGTCTGAGACAACGGATTGATCTATTCGAGGCGGGTTATCTGCCCATGGAAGCCATCATTCGGTGAAACGATGGAACCTGTTGAAGGAGAAAAAAAAAGATATGACGATCAAGTCAAGAAATTTCCCGAAATCGGCAATGATACTTGTCGTGTTGGGCATTACTATTTTCGCCGTTGGGATGTTTGGCGCTACAGAAGTGGCAGCTTACCCCGACGAGGGCTTCGGTGACGATGCATGGAGCCAGATGAACGAACAGGGCTTCGGCGATCGCCAGAACAGTTGGGCCTGGGGCATGACTTGGTTCGACGGGCAGCTATATGTTGGGACTAATCGCGCCCATTTCTGTACCGATGTGGCTGCGATTCACAACGTATTTCCCAACTGGATAGATTATCCCCCATCCGATCCTGACATTGAGTGTACGCCTCTGCCGGAAGATCTGCCGTTACAGGCAGAAATCTGGCGCTGGTCCCCCGACCTGACCTGGGAGCGCGTGTTCCAGTCTCCTAACGATGTGCCAATTCCGCAGCGCCCTGGTAGTTTCGTCGCTCGGGATGTGGGTTTCCGCGGGTTGAGCGTCTTCGAGGAGGCGGATGGGACAGAGGCGCTTTATGTCACGGGCGTCGCACCTTCCTATATCTGGCGGGATGTGCCAACGGCCCGCATCCTGCGCTCCACCGATGGCGTTAATTTCGAACAGGTACCTGCCGATCCAGGAACCAATTTGGGTGATTATCCGTTTGCCAGCATGCGCAACCCATTTTCCCACGAGGGGCGATACTACATTCAGGGAGGGGCCATCCAGGGCAGTGGTGTCCTGCTGGAGGCTGAAGACCCGGCCGGCGGCAACGACAACTTCCGCGTCGTGAGCGTACCGGGTCAGGTGGTCAGTTCAGCGACCGCCTTCAACGGGTATATCTATATGGGATTGCGCGACTCGGCTTTCGGATATTCTGTTGTGAAGGCCGAAGCGGGAGGGGATCTACCCTACGAGTGGACTACCATCGTTCCGGAGGGAGCGTTTTTGCCCACACAGACCAATGTCGAGACCTTGAGTATGGAGGTCTTTGGTGGAAAGCTCTATATCGGAACCAATGGCTTGAGAATCGCCGCGTTGGGCCTGATGGGCCCTGCAGAGGTGATCCGCATCAACCCCGACGATACCTGGGATGTGGTTGCCGGCAATCCTCGTCTGACCGACGAAGGCTGGAAGTATCCCATCAGCGGATTCGATGCTGGCTTCGGCAACTTCTTCAATGGCCACATGTGGCGCCTGGAGGAATACGGTGACAATCTGTTTCTGGGCACCTTTGACAGCAGCACCACCTTTAAGGAGATTCCCAGCAATGAGGTAGTGCTGGCCGATCGCATGGGCTTTGATCTTTTCAGGACGCCCAACGGAATCGATTGGAGTCCGATCACGCTGACCGGTTTCGACGATCGCTTCAACTTCGGCGTTCGAAGTCTCCATGGCACTCCCAACGGGCTCTTCCTGGGCACAGCCAACTATTACTATGGACTGGAGATCTATCGCGCCTACGACGATCATGATTTTTTGTTCTTGCCGGTTATTTCCAACGGCGAAGCAGCCGCCGTGGCCCAAGAGCCTCGGCAACCGGTGGCCGACCCAACGCCTCTCGAGGCACCTGAGATGGTTCAGACAGAGGTCTTTTCGGACCATGTGGTGGTCACCTGGGAACCGGTGGAAGATGCTGTCAAGTATCATATCTCCCGAAACGAGATCATTCCGATCAGCCTGACCCTGTCCTCCGACGTCGGCATCGTGGTCGATGCCTCAAAATGGACGATCCCCGAATTAGTGGGGACCTCGACTGGAGTCACTTTCACTGACGACAGTGCAAGCTCGAATGAGCGCTACGTATACTTCGTGCGTGCGGTCGATGGGGATGGCGTGGGTTCGTTGCAGTCGTTAGCAGCCCCGGCACGCTCCCTGGCATTGCCGGCCACCTTTGGCCACCTCGATGGGATGATCGCGGATGCCCAAGAGCGGGACTATCTTTCAGACGAGGGTATCATTCGATTCGACCAAACCCAGGTGTCGGCGGAAACACACTATGCGGCCGGTGAGTACCAGGATGCCGTCGACGAACTCCAGTCGCTCCGCGATGATTTGAGCCTGGATGAACAGGATCTGATCATCTCCTGGAAGGCAATCGAGGTCGCTCACTTCCTGGGAAGACTTATCCTTCGAATTGATCTCGTGGACGCTGGCGTCCTGGATCCTTCTACACTGAACTAATGGCCAGATTTCTCTTGACGTTGTGGCCACTTGCAGGCCACTTGTATCCCAACCTGGCTATCGCCACTGCCCTGCGGGATCGTGGGCATGAAGTTGCCCTCTATACGGGCGCGCGGGCCGGTTCAACTGTGGAAGGGGAAGGCTTTCGCCATTTTCCCTTCCAACGAATCGACGAAGCCCGGGTCGAACAGCTGGTCTTATCGCCGCAAGGCATCCTTTCCCGACCGAAGGCGGGAGAACACAAAAAGATGTATCGGGAATGGGTCCTGGACACGATTCCTGATCAACTGGCCGACCTGGACGAGGTGATGAAGGAGTGGACGCCTGACGCCATCGTCTGTGATCCAACGATGTGGGCGCCCTTCCTGGTTCTCCATGAGGAGCGGCAGTTACCAGTCGCCATCTTTTCCCTGGTGGCTGCATGTTTGCTGTCGGGAAGGGAAGGCCCGGTGCTTGGCTATCCACAGCCCCGGCCCCGCAATGGCTTCGAGCGAGTGCGCTTTGAGGCGTTGAAGGTCTTCATAGACTTTTACCTGGGTGATGTTCGGCGCTCGGCAAACGAGCTAAGAGGAAGGCACGATCTGCCACCGATCAGGATGTCGGTCACCGATTATGCCGGGCAGATGCCGTTGTATCTTGTGCCCAGTAGCCCCGAGTTTGACTACGAGCGGAGCGATCTGCCGCCTTCTGTGCACTATGTCGGTCCCTGTCTGTGGAGTAAATCGGGCAGTACATCGGCTCCGCAGTGGCTGGCTACCCTGCCGGACGATCGGGCGGTATACATAACTGAAGGCACCGTCAACCTTGAGCCGAAGATCTTGAAGTCGGCGGCGATCGGCCTGGCCGACCTGCCTGTCCAGGTGATCATGACCACCGGAAGGCACCGCGACATAGAGATGCTGGATTTGGGCCCCAGGCCGCTGGCATCGAACCTTCACGTGGAACAGTTCGTACCGATGGACGACCTGCTGCCTCGGGTGGATGTCGTCGTGACCACAGGTGGCCCGAGCACCGTATTGGCTACCTTGCTTCAGGGGTTGCCCCTGGTGATTGTGCCCTCTGACTGGGATCATCCTGAAACCGCCTGGCGGGTTGCGGATGCCGGCGCTGGGATATGGCTGAAACCGGAGCAGTGCACGCCTGAACGGTTGCGGACAGCGGTGTTGCGTTTACTGGAAGAACCATCATTTCGGGAAAACGCCCGCCGGCTGGGCCATACGTTGGAAACACGGGGCGGCCCGGTTCGTGTTGTCGAGTTACTTGAAGAGATGATCCAACAGCCTTAACCTGGACAAGCCAGAGGAATGCTGATTTCGCAGACCTGAATGAACCGCAGACCTGTGCTGAGCGTAGCCGAAGTATGACGCTGATGAACGCAGATAATCGCAGATCAATCAAAAAAAAGATCAACGACCTCTGCGCCGAAGGTCTGTGGTACATTCTTGTTAGGTTTGTGGCTAATTATCTTGCCCAGTGTGCAGGAATCTGACTCGTAAGGCCCAAAAAAGAGAATGGCACGATACCTACTGGCAGTGTGGCCCTATTCCGGTCACGTCCATCCAAATATTACTCTGGCCAATGCACTTCGGGATCGCGGGCATGACGTAGCCTTTTATACTGGCGCACTCGTCGATTCCCAGGTGACTGGGCAGGGTTTCAGGCGATTTCCTTTTCGCCGGACTGCTGATCGCATTGCGGGCATTGTGGGCCTTGCCCAGAGTCGTCCGCTGGAGAACTGGGATGTGCCTGAGCTTTACGAACGTTTGTCGGTTCACTATACGGCGGTGTTCGACCAGGGGGCTCTTGCGCAGGCGGAGCTGGTCAAGGCAATGTACCGGGACTGGTTTGCTGGAAGCATGCCTCATCAGGTCAGCGATCTTGGCGAAATCCTTGCGGATTGGCAGCCTGACGTGGTGGTTTGTGATCCCTTCATGTGGGGACCCACGCTCATCCTGCGTGAAATCCAGTCAACGCCGGTGGTTGTGTTCTCCTACTTCGCCGGTTGCTTGTTGCCGGGCCCTGACGTGCCACCATTCGGATTTGGCCTGCCAAGCCCGCGAAACTGGTGGTCGCGTCTGTTGACGCTCTCTCTGTATGGTGTGCGCGATCTGACAACCCGGGAGATAGCCCGGGAAGTGGACCGGATCAGGGCTGACAATGGCCTGTCACCACTGTCAACTCGGGTCATGGCCTATACTGGCCAAGTGCCTCTTTACCTTGTGGCAAGCGCGGTCGAGTTCGATTTCAACCGCCGCGATCTGCCTGCTTCGGTACACTACGTCGGGCCCTTTCTGTGGGACAAACCTGGCAAGCAGTTGCCTCCGTCATGGCTGCAGCAGATGGGCGACGAGGCCGCGACCGGTGGCGATCCAATCGTCTATGTGTCGGAGGGTTCTGCCCACACGCGTGAGCCGGTCTTGCTTCGAGCGGCGATGCGAGGACTTGCCGAGCGGCCAATGCAGGTTGTGATGACGACCGGGCGTCATCGTGAGCCCGAGGATCTAGGATTGGGCCCCGTTGCAGCAAACATCCGAGTGGAACAATGGGTTCCCCACAGCGATCTGTTTCCTGAAACCAGTGCAGTTGTGACCAATGGAGGAAGCGGCACCGTTTTGTCCGCCTTGCTGGCCGGTGTGCCGTTGGTGGTCGTGCCGATGCAGTGGGATCATCTGGAAAACGCACAGCGCGTCGTGGAAGCAGGTGCGGGCCTGCGGATATCGCCCGGGAAATGCACCCCCGAACGTTTACAGGCGGCCGTTGAGCGGGTGCTCAACGAGCCATCCTTTCGCCTTCGAGCCCAGGAGATGGGATCGACATTCAAGCAGTATGGAGGCCCCGATTACGCCGTTGATCTGCTGGAGAAGTTGCGGGTGTCTTCGGAAACACGAGCATATTATCCAATGAACAATGGAATCGAGTTTACCGGTGAACGTGTGGTGCCAGGCAAGACTCCAACCTATCTGGTGTGGGCGCATACATCGCGATACCAGTGGATCAAGGAGCAGGCCAAAGGGCGGGCAGTCCTCGATGCTGGTTGTGGAGAAGGATATGGCGCTGCCTACCTGGCGCAGGTGGCTGATCGTGTGGTTGGGGTTGATCTCTCCCTCGATGCCGTCGAGCATGCCAGGACGTTTTACGGCTCGCCCTCACTAAGCTTTTCGGTGATGGACTGCAGCCAGCTGAGCTTTCCCTCCGAGAGCTTCGACATGGTTTCTTCGTTTGAGGTAATCGAACATCTAACGGATGTCGACCAGTTCCTGGCCGGAGTGCACAGGGTGTTGAAGCCGGGTGGAGTTTTTTTCGTCTCAACCCCCAATGGTGGACTCAACATCAATGCCGGCAAGAACCCATTCCATGAGACCGAGTATACCCTGGCGGAGTACAGGGAACTGCTTTCCGCTTTTTTCCCCGATGTTCAGATCTATGGCCAGGTTTGTACACATCGGCTGAGAGAGAGCCTGTTCATGTATTCGACCAACCTGTATATGCGCTCGAAGGTTTACGAGGGATTGGTCAACAGTCTGGCCCCACTATACTTCAAGGGTCAGGAGCGAGAGGTGACGTACGATCCTAACTGGGTTGACCAGTCCGATTCGGGAACCTTCGATTTCAGCCTGGACTCGGTTGGGAAGGCGACCTATTTCGTGGCCGTCTGTCGCAAGGCGCCGGATTAATCGTCAATGGTCAGTTATTGATGGCAGAGGGCAAGAGAATAAGCTGATGACAAACGATTACTGGAATGGTCGAAGGGTATTGGTAACCGGTGCGCCCGGCTTCATTGGCTCCCACGTGACTGATTTGCTGGTGGAGAGTGGGGCGAGGGTTACCGTCGCCGTCCTGCCTGAGCAGGTTGGAGAGGATATGGCAAATCTGCATCAGGTCGAGGATAGGATCGACATGGTGGCAGCGGAACTGAGTTTGCTCGACGACTGCCGGCGTGCGTGCCGGGGCCAGGATGTGGTTTTCAGTCTTGCCCATCTTGATGGCAGTGTGGCGTTTAAGCGGGACAAGCCTGCGCTGGTCTTCCGCCAGAACATGCTCATCACCCTGAATCTGCTTGAGGCGGCCCACGAGGCAGGTGTGGATCGCTTTCTCGTCATGAGCTCCGCGGAAGTGTATTCGCCCGAGGTGTCCGCGCCGATGGAGGAGGCCGATGGTTTTCGGGGAAGGCCCTCCCGGACCTCGGACGGCTACAGTTGGTCGAAACGGATGTCCGAGTTTGCAGCTGAACTCTATAGCCGGGAACATGGTCTCAAGGTTGCCATAGCAAGGCCCAGCAACGTCTATGGCCCCCGTGATGGTTTCGAACTGCATCGCGGCCGGGTGATCCCCATGTTCATTCGCAAAGTTCACGAGAGCAATGACTCGTTGGTGATCTGGGGTTCAGGTGAGCAGAGCCGATCCTTTCTCTATGTGGGAGACCTGGCTCGCGGTTTGCTTGATCTGGTAGAAAAGTATCCGGTGAGCGATCCTGTGAATTTCAGTGGAGAACGGGAGATTAGCATTGCCGAGCTGGCGCAGCTCATTGTACGCCTGTCGGGTTGTGATGTGGATATCGTGTATGATTTGGATAAGCCGGCCGGCCCGCCTAACCGGATTCTGAGCAGGGAAAAAGCCATTGAATTGCTCGGTTTTCGTGAAACCGTATCCCTGGAATCTGGCCTGCAGCGCACCATAGAGTACTACTGCAAAGATGGCCTGGCAAGCACCGACCGGCAGGCATCATTGCAGCCTATGGCTTCCATTCAGGAGAAGAAATGACAACCAGACCACCAAACGTTCTGCTTATCACCGTCGATACATTACGCGCCGATCACCTGGGCTCCTACGGCTACCAGCGGCCCACGAGTCCAGAAATGGACGCGATTGCGGCCGACGGTACTCTCTTCGAGCAGTTTTTTTGCTCCGCCATTCCGACCCAACCGTCATACACGACCTTGTACACCGGTCAACATCCGATCACCCATGGGGTCGTTGGGCAGGGTGGAGATGCTGTTCTCAGCTCGACTACCCCGGTGTTGCCCGAGCTTTTTCTCAAAGCCGGCTATACCACCAGCGCGTTTGATACGCTGATGCGCGATCGTATCTGGTTCGGGCGGGGCTATGAGTATTACATCGATCCCAGTCTGCGGCGTGTGTTGCGTTTGGGGGTGACCTGCGACGAGTTGAATCAACGAGCCATTCCCTGGATGCAAGCCCATGCGGAAGAGCCTTTTTTCATGTTCATGCACTATTGGGATCCGCATGCCCCCTATGTGCCGCCCGAACGCTATCGCAACCTCTTCTATTCGGGCAATCCTGTCGATCCCGATAACAGCGCGCTTGATAGCTGGTGGGAACATCCCCTGGGGATCCTGGCACGGGAAACCTGGCTGCGGACGGCCGACGGGCCGGTAACCGACCCGGAGTTCGTGGTTTCCCTGTACGACCAGGAGATTCGCCACATCGATGACGGGATAGGTGCCCTGGTGGATGCATTAGATAGCTCAGGCCTGGCGGAAAATACGCTTGTCATGATACTGGGTGACCATGGCGAAAGCATGACCGAGCACGGCATTTTCTTCGAACACCATGGCCTTTACGATTGTGTGTTGCGGGTGCCCGTTATCGTCCGATGGCCTGGCAAAATTCCTGCCGGAACCCGCCTGCAAGGCATGTACCAGATGCACGACATTGCTCCCACGTTGCTGGACGCCGTTGGGCTTCCAGTGGCCAGAAACATGGATGGCATCAGCTTCTGGGATGAGCTCACTGGACAGGCTTTGGATACTGGCCGCGAAGAGGTGTTCAGCCTTGAGAGCACCATGCAGGCAAAATGGTGCCTGCGGACCTCAGAGCATAAGCTCATCGTCTCGCGCGAACCCGACTCTTATGGGAACCCGGAGAAAGAACTCTATGACCTGGTCGCAGACCCGCAGGAATTGAACAACATCTATCAGGAACGGCCCGACGTGGCCACTGTTCTGGAAGACCGGCTTGAGGGCTGGATCAAGGAACGGCTGGATGAGATGGGCGAGACCGAAGATCCTGTCAGCAAACAGGGAGTCAGTCTGAAGGGCTTGTGGGGTTAAGTAAGATAGAAAGAAAAGGGAGATTATGCAGAAACAGCTAGAAAGAACGCGCGAGGATGAATTACAGGCGCTTGCCATGGATTACCTGGAAGCCTTCGAGGCCCGGGATCTGGAACGTTGCGTGGCCTTCTACGACGATTCGGCGACGGTTGTCTTTCACGTCGGGCGTTACGAGGGCAAGGAGGCGATCACCACCTGGCATCAGGACCGTTTCGGTGCAGACTTGCAGCTCCTTAGCATGGATGGCACGAGTGCATTGGGAGACACGGTCACCATTGATGCCACCGCGACCTCCAAGCGTCTGAAAGCCTGGAGAATCCCAAGCCTCGCTGCCAAGGTGGAATTCACTTTCGATGGCGACCTGATTACATATGCGAAGTTTGGGCTACGCGTTTAGATGTGGCCCACTGAGCAGCAATCTTAAGAGGAAATACACAATGTCAAACACATCGAACGACTACATTTCCTTGCGGATCGGATTATTCGTGTCGGCGGCGCTGATACTGCTGTTCCTGACAGGCTGTGAAGGAGGTCAGCTTCCACCGCCTCCTGCAACGCCAACGCCAGCAACCGGACAGTCGGATTCCTGTGTTGTAGCAGACATCGAGCGGATCGGCCTTAGCGGCGGCGGGCTGGATTGGTCGCAAAACGACGACAATCTCATTCTGATGTCGAGGTATGATGAGAACGGAATCACGCAGGTCTACACGATCAAGACTGACGGCACGGACGAGATCTGCCTGACCTGTCAACAGGTGCCAGGCGGTCCCGCGGTCGGCCTCCACAAAGGAGTTGCCCATTGGCATCCATCGGGAGATTACATTGTTCTCCAGGTTGAAATGGCCGAACACGAGGTAGATCGTGACCTCGCGCAACCGGGAAGTGGCCGGGCCAACAACATCTGGGCAATGACGGCAGACGGCAGCCGCTGGTGGCAGCTAACCAGGTACGACGACAATCCCGAGGCAGGTGTACTGTTTCCCGTGCCTTCCAACGACGGCAGCAGGCTGGCCTGGTCAGAGCGCCACGCCGGTCCCGAGAATCCCTTCCTGACGCTGGCGAAGTTCTTGATGAACCAACCGACAGCTGATCTCTGGGGCCAGTGGCGTGTCAACGTGGCGGATATGGTCTTCGACGACGAAGGCCCCCGGTTGGACAACATCGAGCGGCATGGATTGGACAGAGGCTTTTTCTACGAGGTGCAGTCCTGGAGTCCCGATGACAGCAAAATCTATTTTGCCTCCGAAGGCGGCCAGGAAAACGTCTATCTGCTGGACATCTGGGAGAAGGACCTGGAGACACAAGCGCTGCGGAACTTAACCAACAATCCTGGCAACTGGGAAGAGCATCTTGGCATTTCGCCCAGTGGAAAAAAGATGCTGTACGATTCCAGTTCCTGTTGCTCGTGGGATTCCAACCAGCTGAAAACGCTGAGGATGGAACTTTACATGATGGATGCCGACGGCAGCAATGCGGTTCAGCTTACCCATTTCAACACATCTGGCTACCCGGAATCGTCGGAGGGACAGAGCGTGGTCGCGAAGGGTGTCTGGAGTCCCGATGGACGCCAGGTGGCGCTGCAACGAATCGCGCTGGACCAGTTCACTGAAGGGAAGCGCACGACTGATCTGTGGATACTGACATTTGCTGGCCCCTGCGGTGTCGAGTGAGCGGGTTTTCTGCTGAATGAATGATGGATGGCGCTGACAATGGATAGAGAGAATCGGATTTACCGGGTGAATCGGAGACAGTTTCTGAAGTTGGCGGCTGGTGGTGTGGCCGCCCTGACTCTTGCCAGACGCCCAGCCGCTGCGTCCACATATCGCGTCGGGGTGGGCCATCATACCGATTCCTACACGGCAACCATGCGCGCAATCAGCGCCAGCGATGAGTGGGTACCGGGTATGATCTATGGGCGCACGGTGATCATCAAACCGAATCTATTGGTCGGTACATCACCCGACTCGGGTATCATTACCGATGCCCAGGTTGTTCGAGCTATCGTGGACCTGGCGCTGGCTGCCGGAGCCTTCAAGATCAGGATCGTCGAGGGCAGTCCCGGGGGTTCGAACTTCTCGGCCTGTGGCTACGACTTCCTGCAGGATTATGGCGGGTCTGGCAGGGTATCCCTGGTCGATCTGGACAGCCTGCCGGTTCAATCTGCCTCTATCGACGGTGGGCTGGCCTATGAGCAGATCACCATGCCTGAGATGGTGCTGCAGCCCAATACCTATCTCATCAGTGTTGGAAAGCTCAAGACCCATGCCGAAACACTGGCAACGCTCGCGACAAAAAACATCTTCGGCTTGCCACCGGTGAGCTATTATTCGCCTCCTGGCGAGAATGGCCGCTTCGCGATGCACTATCGAGGGGTCAACCAGGCGACTGTGGACCTCAATCTGGCCCGACCCATCGACTTCGCGGTTGTGGACGGTATCTGGGGCATGGAAGGCTTAGGCCCTTACGGGGGAACCCCGGTACGGATGGACACGGTTGTGGCAGGCGCCAATGCTGTGGCCGTCGACCGGGTGTGTATGGAGATCATGTCGGTGCCCCAGCTTTGGGTCCAGCATTTGACCTATGCGGCCCGGCTTGGGCTCGGACCCGCCAGCCTTGATTCTGTGCAGGTGGCCGGGGACCCGGTGACGCCAAGGGCTTTCAGCCTGCCTACCTTCCCGCCACAGGTCGAATATCCGCGTCTCAGTCCAGCTGCATTCGATCCGGCGGGAGGTCAGCAGACAAGCATTACAACCTGGGTCAGCCGGCCATGCCAGGCGCGGGTTGAAATCGTTCGCACATCGGATAGCTCCACCGATGTGACCCATGTTCGCTGGTTGCGAAACTGGACGAGCCGTCCCGCCGGCATCGACACACTGGCCTGGGATGGACGGGATGACAGTGGCGAGATCGTCGCTCCGGGCAGGTATACGGTTCGGGTGGAGGCCGATGGTCAGCAACCAGCGCGCAACGCCTTTGCCACAAGCAAGGTAGAGGTGGCGGAGTTGGTAAACGGGCGCCTCTTCCTGCCATCGATTCTTGGTTGAAGCAGGCAACCGTGCATACCAGCCGTTGCAGGAGAAAAGTTTGGAGACAGAAATCGAAAAGGTGACGTCCAAACCTGTCGGCGCTGGCGTTGCTGCATTGCCAGTTCGGAGTGGCCTGACCCTGCGGACCAAAACGCTTTATGGCGTCGGCGAAGTCAGCAATGCCATAAAGTCCTTTACCTTTGGCCTGCTGCTGCTCTTCTTTTATACCTCGGTCCTCGGACTGCCAGGGACGCTGGTCGGTATTGCGACCTCCATCAGTCTGATCTGGGACGCGTTGGTGGACCCTGTCATTGGCCATCTATCGGACAGAGCCCATTTTCGTTTCGGGCGGCGGCATACCTTTATGCTGGCCGGTGCCGTCAGCATGGGCATCTTCTTCTACCTGATCTTCAGCCCGCCTGCGGGACTTTCCATGACCGCTCTCTTTGTCTGGCTGGTAGGAACCAATCTTTTGCTTCGCACCTCCAATTCTATCTTCATGGTGCCATATCACGCCCTGGGCGCCGAGTTGAGCGACGATTACGATGAAAGGACCTCAATCACGGGAATCCGGGCGGCGCTATCTCTGCTCGGCACCTTGCTGGTTGCCGGGCTGATGTTCGTGGTTTTCTTTCCCAACCAAACGCCAGGAGTCGATCCTAAATTCAACGCGGGCGGCTACACCTCGATGGGGATCGTCCTGGGCCTGACGATCACCGTGTTGGGTGCCATAGCGGTGTTCGGTACCCTGTCACAGCGCTCCAGGCTTCCCCGGAATGGCATTGAAACGCAGGAGGAGAAGATCGGCTTCTTTGACGGGCTGCTTCTGGCTCTCAGGAATCGATCGTTTCTGGTTCTGACCCTGGCAACAGCGATTTTCTTTTTGGCCAGCGTCGTCAATGCCCAGTTGGCCGTACACTATCTGACCTACTACGCACAGATATCCAGCAGCCAGGCAGTGAGTGTATTCCTGTTGAGTTTCTACATCGGCGGCCTGCTGGGCGTTTTTGTCTGGCTGCGAGTCGCACAACGGGTCGACAAACACCGTCTTTTCGTTGGCAATACGTTGATCCTGGCCTTCATCATTTCCGCTGCCTATTGGCTGGTGGGCCCAGGACACTTGCTCGGTACGGGCAACGTCATGCCTTTGCTGGTAGGCAATGCCATCGGTGGCTTTTTTGCCAGCGCGATCTGGGTGGTACCTGCTTCGATGATAGCGGACGTGACCGATGAGGATGAGTTGAAAACGGGCAAGCAGCGATCAGGCACCTTCTTCGGCATCAACTCTTTTTTCGTCCAGGAATCGGCCAGTATAGCTGTTTTGATCACCGGTGTACTGCTTGATTATTTCGCGCGCCTGGTTCCTGGCCAGGTTGAACAATCGGCTCAGACCGCGGAGCGGCTGGGCATATTATACGGCCTTATGCCAGCTTTCCTGTACGTCATGGCCGCAGTGCTGATGTTACGCTACAGCCTGACTCGACAACGGGTCGTGAGCATACAACAGGAACTACGCTTGAAAAGGAACGGAGACCAATAGGTAATGACAAGGTCAATTCGAATCATCAGACTGGCGGCGTTTGTTTTTCTATTTTGCGCGGGCATGTTCTTCGGGCTCGCGGCCTCGGTCGAGGTGGCGTGGGCTGAACCGGCAGATCCCGAACAGCTTCCGGCCACGGGAGATTGTTATCGAGACAACATCTTCTACGGCGAGGTGCCGCCTGGTGGTGATCAAAGTCCTGTTCTCGTCTTCGTTCACGGCTACGGCGGTGAAGCTATCGACTGGTGGCTGCGAATCCCGTTCCTTTTCAACAACGACAGCTACGTGCGGGCGTATGATGCCGGCTATCGAACAGCGTTCGTCAATCTGAACGTCGATCCTGCGGCGCCGGACTGCGAGGTGGTTCGCACGCCGGCTCAGAGCACCGCGTACAACGGGTATGTGCTGAGTCAGCAGATCGAGGCGATCACCGAATATTTCAATGTGGATCAGGTGGACATAATCGCACACTCCAAGGGTGGGATCGATACGCAGGCAGCGGTTGTTTTCTGGGATGCCGCTTCGTACGTCCGCAACGTGTTTTCGCTGAGTTCCCCTCACCAGGGCAGCCTTCTTGCCGATCTACTGTGGAGCCCGGAAGGGGAGTGGCTTGCAGGCTTGTTTGGAGAGCGGGATGATGGGACCTACAGTATTCAAACGGCACCTATGCAAGCATTCCGATCCGCGGTCGATTGGAACCCGGTTGATGATTCTATCAACTACTACTCGGCAGCTGGCACGAGCTATCTGGGCGGTGGCTTTGGCCTGCGTTGGATGGGACAATGGATCGAGGACCAGCCTGAAGGGGGGCCGAACGATGGCGCTATTCGCGTCAGCAGTACCTATCTGCCATATGCAAACGTGCTGTTTCAGGAACCCTGGAATCACGTCGACATGTTCATGGGAAGGAACGCCTTCCCTTATATCCTCGATGTGCTTCAGGGCAATCACCTGGTAGCCCCTCAAGAGGTAGCCTTTGACGGCCCGCCTGTCGTGCTGGCCAACTCGCAGTTTTCGATCACCGCCAGCGGCTTGCCTTTGACTGCAACCAAGCCGTTCGTATACTCGTGGGCGGTACCGGGGCAGAGTCCGATCGTGCATATCGCGGGTGCCAGTGATACCATAAGCACCCGTATCAGCACTCCCGGCATCCACCATATTTCGGTATCCGTAGCCAATGGAGCCGGCGCTGCCCAGGGCACCTTCATTATCAATGTAGTCAGTACCGTCCAGTGGCTATACTTTCCCTTCCCGTTAAACACGCCGGGCTCAGCCGCGGTTGAACACGTTGCTCCAATAGCCTTGAACAACATCGTACGCGGGGGACCTCTCGACCAACCGGTTCAGGAAGAGATTCCCATTGAACCGCAGGTTCGCTCGGTTGAATTCGGTCTCTTCACCTCCCGGCCGGCCACCGGCGCTGTGCTGGTCGGACCTGCCGGAAAGGTCCACCCATTTGAAGCTGTGCCATTTGTAAAATATGGCTTGCCCCCGATGGCCCATTTGCAGCAAGTCAGTATCGAAAACCCTGAACCGGGATCGTGGCAACTGCAGATCGATGGTCAAGGTGAAGGAGGCTATTTGTTGATCGCCAACCTGGACAGTCCGTTGCAGATTCAGGTGGAGGGCGTGCCTGGCAACCAGGTAGATCCGGGTGAAGCCCTGAACTTGACTGCTCGCAGAGTTTCAGAGGGATCGCAAATGACAGGACGGGCGGAAGGGGTACAGGAAATGGCGTTGAGATTTTCGAGCCGGTCTGGCAGCGTGCACGAGACGAAGTCAGCTGGTGCAGAACTTGCGGTCTCGGTCGCCCGGCAAGAGGGTGTTTTTGGCATGTCCCTGTCGGTGCGGGGCCAGGCGGAAAGTGGATTCCCGTACGAACGTACTTATGTACGCTCACTTCTTGTGGCGGACGAGGGGCAATTGGCAAAGAACCCCTGGTATCTTGACACGCTGCTTCAGCGCTAAAGTGATACCACTTTGAAACCAGGGGTTTGAAGGTGGCCAAACGAGCGGCGATGATACTGGCAAACTCCTGGTCTCTATCAGGAATCACTTTAGTCGGCGACACTTTGACCAAACGGCTTTGTCCGTCTCACTGCGTAGGCCCGCATCCTGGTAATATAAGGTAGTCGGCGAAATGTACGACATTGCCATGGGACGCCAGGCCAGAGGGCAATTGACAATCATCGCTCGCAGAGTACCCGCATGCCGGGGCATCGTTCAGAAGATATGGTCTTCAATGGAGGTGGGTAACATGAGCCGTTTCATGAAGGTATTGGCATCGACGCTTCTCCTGGCGTTTTGCCTGTTTCTTTGGCTGGGGTTGTCAGCCCCGACAGCGGTAGCTTCACCTCCTGACCCGCAGCCACTGTCGGCGACGGGCAACTGCTACATGGACAATATTTTCTATGGGGCTGTTCCACCTGGTGGCCAGCACAATCCCGTTCTCGTGTTTGTTCATGGATACAGCGGCGCGGCTATCGATTGGTGGCTCAGCGTTCCACCCTATTACGACAACGATATGTATGTTCGAGCGTATAACGCTGGTTATAGAACGGCGTTTGTCAATCTCAACGTTGATCCTTCGGCGCCAGATTGCAGAGTCTTGCGCACCCCTGCCAGGAGTGTAATCTACAATGGATTCGTGTTAGCCCTGCAGATCGAAGTCATTAGCCAAATCTACGGCGTGCAGCAGGTGGACATCGTTGCTCATTCCAAGGGTGGCATCGACGCGCAGGCGGGCATTCTCTGGTTCGGTGCCGCCGATCGGGTCGGCAATGTGTTTACCCTGAGTTCGCCTCACCAGGGAAGCATATTGGCGGATCTGCTGTGGAGCCCGGAAGGCTGGTGGTTGGCACTGTTGTTCGGCGAGCGGGATGATGCGACCTACAGCATTCAAACCGCACCGATGCAGGTCTTCCGTTCCATTGCCGACGCGGATCCGATCGATGATTCGATCAGCTACTACTCTGCCGCCGGCACCGACTGGAGCGGCGGTGGAGGCGGCCTGGCCTGGATGGGGGAATGGCTGGCAGCCCAACCCGATGGTGGCCCGAACGATGGTGCTGTAACTGTCAGCAGTACCTACCTTCCCTATGCCAGCGTACTCTTTCAGGAACCGTGGAACCACAGTGAGGTTTTCATGGGACGGAATGCGTTCCCAACCATTCTGGGTGTGTTACAGGGTCACCAGGAAAAAGCTTTTCGCGAGGCGGGCCTGCAGGGATCGTCCTCGATGCCGGTTCACCGATTGAACAGCATCGTGCGCGGCGGTTCGCTAACGGAACCGGTTCGTGAAGAGTTTCCTGTCGAGCCGCAGGCCCAGTCGATCCAATTGAGCCTCTTCACGTCTGAAGCGGACGTTGGCGCCCTGCTGATGGGACCGAACGGCGCGGTACACACATTTGAAGCTGTACCAGTTGCAGAATATGGACTGCCACGGATGGCCTTTCTGCAGAAGACGAGCGTTGAGAAACCTGAAGCAGGGCTGTGGGGGCTTGAGATCGATGGTTCAGGAATCGGTGGTTACATGCTGCTTGCGACTCTGGACAGCAAGCTGAACGTTGAGCTTCATGGATTGCCGGATCGCTTGTTGGTCCCAGGAGAAACGCTGACCTTAAGCACCCATGTATCGCCGCAGCCAGCGCGGGTAAAGCAACAGGAGTTTCGTTGGTCGAAGCGCTCTGGAAACATCGATGGGCTATCATCAACCGGTTCCCACCTTGAAGTCCCCGTCACCGATCACCAGGGTTTCTATGGAACGTCCCTGTCAGTGAGTGGCGAGACCGGGGGTGGATTGCCCTTTGAGCGGACCTTTGTTCGTTCCATCGCTGTGGTCGATCCGGGTGAATTGAAGGGTAGTCCCTGGCTACTGGATGAACTCTTGAAGCCTTAACGGGTCTTTGTCATGCCCGGCGTAAGGCTGACGCTTTCTTGAATGCCATTTGGTGTGAGCATGGCAGATATTCCCAGAGGTACTCTTCGGATGAGTGGTGGCAAGCCAGCTGAGCCTGGATTGCGAGATAATGGAGGAAAAAGATGAAACTTAGAAGACTATCGACTATTCTGTTGAGTGGGTTGGTACTATTATCCAGCGTTGTTTCTGCGGCAGCCGGCGATCAGCCGTTGGCAACCCTGGCAGAAAATAGTAGCCTGGACCGTACGCGCGAGCCTGTTGTGGTTACCGGCGTCTTCCCCGGGAAGCCGGTAGAGGAGATTTTCGTCTATGGCTGGAATGCCGGCAGCTGGGAACAGATACCGTTTCAGGTCGACGAACGGGACGCTTCTGGTGAGTTGGTCGACGTCGAAGATGGTGTGATGGATGAAAACGATGATGTGGTTTTCATGGCTGGCGATCTGGGAGACCAGCCCGGCGTACCGATTGGCTTTGAGCTGCCGGTGGGTGATCTCTGGTTCCAGGTGGAGGTGAGCGATCCGCTGGATCCAGGGTCCAAGGGCTGGGCCACAGTCGTACACTCCAGGGTGCTTTCGGTCACCAATCCGACCGACTACATCGATTTCGATCCTGTGAACAAGAGGATCATCTCTAGCGACTATGGGCTGGGGTGGGCGACTGCAGCTTCGGTGCCTCCCGGCCAGGGGCAGCATAATGGATTGGATT
>JAYELL010000096.1 GCA_034717495.1 Chloroflexota bacterium
GGTACGCCTAGCTAGCTCACGCACCGTCTGCTGACGTCACGCACCGCTTGCTGCCTCTCGGCACGCCTACCTCTCGGATCGGTTGCTACCGTGCTGGCGTAGCGTGCTGGCGGCGTCTCAGCGTCCCCGCGTCCCCCATCCCCGCGTCCCCGCGTCCCCCATCCCCGCGTCCCCGCGTCCCCGCGTCCCCCCTCCCCGTGTCTCCCCATCCCCGCATTCCCGCATCCCCCCATCTACAACCCACAAAAAAACCGGACCCCTCGAAAGAGATCCGGCCGTTCTTCTGTCGAATAGTGGCTTTGTTTAGCGAAGGCCAGCCAGTTCCTGCAGTTTGTGCCAGTTTGCCAGCCGATCTTCCTGAGAGGTCAACAACGTTTCCGAGGGGTTACCCTCCTTGTCGAACTGCCTGGCAAAACGTCCCTCAGTGCGGGCAAAGGTGATAAAGTCGATCACCTCGCCGGTCTTGGGGACCGTGTACCAGTCATCCTTAAGGCCAGGATTGCCCTTGAGGCTCAACCGTTCCCGGATCATATCGCCATTGCGCGGGTCATAGACCAGCAACGGGAAGGCCCGGGAGTCGACAGCCAGCTTTGCCTGCTGCCCGCTCAGATCATCGGCGACGCCGTGCTCGGGCTGACAGGTAGTGTATACTACCACCACAGCCGGTCCCGGGAAGGTATTGGCATCCATCACCGATCGGTAGAAGTGATTGACGTGGGCCGCAGTGGTCTGCGCCACGTAGGTGTTGGGATGCATCATGGCAATGCGGCTGATTTCCTTGCGGAACTCCTGCTTACCGGCGATCTCCTTGCCATGCATGGACATCTTGGCGCTCTGGCCGTGGAAACTGGAGGTACTCGTCTGGCCACCCGTATTGGAGTAAACCTGGGTATCCAGGATGAATACCTTGACATCCATGCCACTGGAGAGCAGGCGGCTCAACGCCTGGAAGCCGATGTCGTACATTGCGCCATCGCCGCCCAATACCCAAAGCCGCTTCTCTTCCCAACCACGCTGGTTCCAGGCCGCCCGTACGCCCATGGCCATGGTGGCCGCGTTTTCGAACAGCGAGTTGGTCCAGGGTACCAGGTAGGGATTGTAAGGGTAAGTCGATCCGTAAACGGTGTTACAGCCTGTGGCAGCTACCAGACCGATGTTCTCCTTGCCAAACTGGAAACCGGTGGCAGCCAACAGCATGCGCAACGCAGTAGCTTCTCCACAGCCGGCACACGAGCCAGCGCCGCCGACAAAAAGCAAGCTCCTTTCCGCCAGCATCATGTCTGCGGGAATGCGCTCCTGGATATACCTTTCCGGTGTCTCTGGCAACATCCTGAAGAAGTTGATTGACTTCTGGTAGACAGGAACGGTCTCGTCCTCTTTCTGGATCATTTCCAGGGCATTGTAACCCAGGTCGGCACAGACCTGGACACACTCGGCGCAGCCCTTGCACTTGGTCGGATCGATGAAGATACCGAATTGGCCACCAACCTCCCCTTTTTTGGCATAGCGGGTGTAGTACTTGGTGGTTTCGGCAAACTGGCCTGCCATGAAGGCGCGCTCGTCACTATCCGGGATGGCCTTGAGCTGTTCTTTCAGAACGGTTTCTTCGACAACCTTGCCGAGAATGGCCGTATCAGGGCACTCGGTGACGCAGGTCATACATCCAACACAGTTCTGGTTATTGAACAAAGGAATCTCAGGCGCCAGATAGCTGAAGTCACGGTAGGCGGCTGTACCAATCGGAATCAGGCTTCGGGCTGTGTCAATGTCGGCATCCAACTGGCTGGGAGCCGTGCCATCTTGATAACCATCCAGCACACGGCCGAAAAAATCGCCAATATCGACATAATCCTCGCCCAGGCCACCATTTTGTCCTTTGGCGATATCACGAATTTCATACGTATCAGTAGTAATACCCATTCTGGAAACTCCTAGGCAAACAGGGTGATGTTTTCAAACAGGTTCTCTGGCATTTCTATCTCGAGGTCCTGGGCGATGACTTCGGGCGGGATTTCGAACACCTCGTCGTAGCCTCGCCGCACGCAGGTCAGGTTGTCCTGGACGACCTGTTCGCCCCGCTTGCCAAAGTACTTGCGAATACTCTTTTCAGCGCCTTGCATGATCTCTTCGCGGCTGAGACCCTTTTTTTCGGCAAATGGTGTGGCGCTCAGGAAGATGCCCAGCAACACGATGCCCTGCATTCGAACCTCAAGAGCGGGTTCGCTGGCTACCTCGCGGGCGATCTTGGCTGCATCCAGGGCCAGTATCCGCGCGTTCTTCTCTCGCAGGATATCCTTTGCGTAGGCCGGCACGCGAGCCCAAACTTCCTCCGGGGTAGTCTGAGCGCTCTGAATGAAGACGGTACCGCCCTCGACGAGACCACTCAGCGGGTTGCCGGTGAGAAAGGCGCTTTCGTTGTTGAGCGGGATGAAGTCGACCTTGTTCAACTCGCTGTGCATGCGAATGCGATCGTCAGCCAGCGTAAGATAGTAGGTGGTCGGCAGTCCCTTCTTTTCCGAACCGTACTTGGGATAGGCCTGGGCGTCCACATCGAACAAGTCGCCGCTGATGGTAGCAATGACTTTGTTGGTGGTTACGGAGCCGAAGCCACCAACGGAGTGGCCGCGCATGCTAAAGGCGCCAGGAGGCCGCACATCGGGGTCTGTGCCGTCGGCGATGGCCAGCGGATGCTTGATTCCCAGCACGAAGTAACGCTGGTCCTCTTGGTTATTCATGTGGTTGAACGTTGCCACGAAGTCACCAGCTCTCACATCCCGGCTGCCGAGACCGGCTGAGCCGGAATAGATGACAGGGATACGATCGATTGCTGTGTAGCCTTCTGCGCCGGTCAGTGCATCGGCGAAGGCAGCTTTGACCTCAACGGTCAAAGGATTGCTCTGGCCCATGGGATTGTCCATCCGTTCGACGACGGCGAAGGCCTTGACCCGCTGCAGCGCCTCAACCAACTGCGGTCCCGGGAAGGGACGGAAACTGGTGACGTGGATAACGCCTGCCTTGATTCCTTCGTTCTCTCGCAAGTAGTCGACCGTGGCCTCGCATGTTTCGATCATGCTACCCAAACCGACAACAGCATATTCGGCATCTTCCATGCGGTAGGTATCGAGCAGGTCATAACGCCGGCCGGTCTGGCGATAGTACTCATCCATGGCTTCGACCACAGCCGCCTGGACCTTGTCGTAGTAGGCGCGCTGGGCGATTTTCCCCTTCATGTAGCTGTCCTGGTTCTGAACCACTCCGCTCATGATCGGATTGTGGGGATCCATCAGGTTTTCCAACTTATCGCGCGAGTCGCCAATGTACAGCTTCATCAGTTCTTTTTCCGGAAGACGCACGCTTTCGATGGTATGAGTGGTGAGAAAACCATCCTGGCAGTTCAGGAAGGGTGTGGAGCCGTTTTCCGCAGCTCGACGGGCGATCAGCGCCAGATCGCCAGCGGACTGGGCGTTTTTGGCGAACAGGATGCCCCAACCTACGTCGCTGACGGCCATGACGTCATCATGACCTGCATGGACATTTAAGCTGTGGCTGGTCAAGGCGCGCGCACCGATGTTGAAAACAACTGGCAGGCGCTTACCGGAGATGGTGAAGAGCACCTCTTTCATCAGCACCAATCCCTGGCCGCTGGTGAAGTTAGTGACGCGCCCACCCGCCAGGGCAAAGCCCTCTGCCGCTGAGGCTGAGCTGTGTTCACTTTCAGGTTCGATAAAGGCCAGCGATCTTCCCCAAAGATTGCGCTGCCCGTTGGCCACGGCCACCTGATAGCCCACACCCATCTCGGTTGACGAGGTGATGGGATAGGCGCAAGAGCCATCGGTGATATGGGTTTCGACCCAGACAACCGTGCCTGTTCCATCCGACGTGGTTTCAATCCCAGGGAAGGGATAGCTTTCTTGTTTTCCGTTTTGACTCATGCAGTTCTCTCCTTGTCTCGAAGCCGGGTAACAGCAGGGTGCTGATTGCGAGCAATGTTAAACCACAGTTGCGCGAAACCCCCAGCAACCCTTCGGCTCAAACACAATAATACTGTGACAGGATGGGATGGTCAGTGAGGATGCCTCCAAGTGTAACCTGCTACTGCCCGTTCTGGCGACAAGATAGAATACCACCGCCTGCGTGCCTTGTCAAAGCAGGAGGGGCGACGCGGGGAGGGGGAGACACGGTGTGGGGGGACGCGTCGACACTCTGTCATTCTGATGTCAATATGTCAATATGCCAGGATACTGAACATGTCGAGATGCGGAATCGTGACATTCTGACATTCTGACATCTATTCTATGGGGCCTGGTCGCTATACTGCAGGGTGCCGCCAGGATAATCCAGGCTGAGCAAGGATCCCTGGATGGCGTAGCTGGTGACCGAGCCCAGGTTATCGAGATAGCCGGCCTCCTGCACCATGACCTCCTCGGGGCAGGTCTTCTTGGACGACGCCAGGCCACTGATGGTGATCTCTCCGCTGGCCATGCCTGCGGCGGAAAGCTCGTAAGTGCCCGAATAGTCGTTGCAGCCGGCGTTGCCGCTCACGAGACCACGATCGAACTGCGCCGTAATATCGGTGCCTGGCACGGCTGTCGAAAGATACCAGGACACCTCCTCCAGAGTCTGATGGATGGTGATCCGGCTGTCGGTTGTGTCGCTCAGGCCATTGTCGTCGATTACAGTCAAGGTAACGGTGAATTGGCCAGGTTTGTTGTAGCTGGTCGTCACAGTTACTTCGCGGCTGCCCTGTTTGGTCTGGCCGTTGCCCAGGTCCCAGGAGTAACCGCTGATCTCACTGCTGCCCGCCTGGGAACTGGCTGCGCTGAAGATCACTTCCTGCCCAACGATCCCTTCCGAGGGGCCCTCGATCACAGCAGTTGGTGGCGTTTGAGCCGTTTGTTCGATGGTAATCTGGGCCCTGGCGGTGTCTGATAGACCAGCACTGTCGGTGACCATCAACGTGACGCTGAATTCGCCAGGTTGGCTGTAGGTGTGATCGACCACTGCACCGTTGCCTGAGGCCCCGTCGCCAAAATCCCAGGTGTAGCCGACGATGGCATTGCCCGAGGTCGAACCTTTGCCGTCGAAGGTCACCCTCTCGCCTACCTCGGCCTGGGACGGCGCCATAATGACTGCCGTGGGTCCCTCAGGTGTTGGCTCCGGATCCCGGATCTCGATCTGGACCCGCGCACTTCCAGACAAGCCTTGTTGGTCGGTCACCGTCAGGGTGATGATGTAGGTGCCTGCCCGGGAGTATGAATGGTTGACAACCACCCCTCGGGCGCCGGTGCCGTCGCCAAACTGCCAGACGAAATCGACAAGGGGGCTTGAACCTGTCGACGCGCTGCCATCGAAGACAAGTTCCTGGCCGACCACGGCCTGAGTGGGGCCGTTGATAACGGCGATCGGCGGGTCGTCAGGTTCCGGTGTTGGCACGGGGGTAGCGGTAGGCGCGTTGGTCGGCGCGGGAGTTGCCGTGGGCACGGTTTCTGCATTGTCGTCGCCCAGAAATCCGAAGCCCAGGTTGAAGACCAGGGAAAGGCAGAGACAGGCTGCCGCCAGCACCAAGGCACCGGCCAGGATACCGATCGTCTGTTTATGGCTTTCGGTTTTGCTTTCCGAGGCAGAGGTCGCCTCGAACTGGGTTTCCGAATCGTCTTCCTCGGTCGGGATCAGTAGATCGTTTTCGCCCATCGTAAGGTTACTCCTTTTTTCATCCTACTGTTTTAGCGTGTTCAGTTCGAAACCCACCGTTTCTGACAAGCCAGCTCTTTCCAGAGTCTTTCCATCCAGATTGGAATCAGCTTCGACCAGGAACTCGGCGCGGTATAATCGCTTCATCTCGCCGACGGTCTCATCCTCTTGTCCTGATGGCAGTAATCTAATCCCGACGAAGATAAGAAAGAGAATCCCGACAATTGCCGCTGGCAGACCGATTTTGGTTGGGGCAAAGATCGTGACCGGTGCCACATCCAGCCCATGCGTTGCGATCGAGTCGGCCACCATGCCGGCAATGATCAGATTCGTCGAAGTTCCAATTAAAGTGGAAGCGCCGCCGAGGATGGAAGCGAAGCTCATAGGCATTAGCAGCCTGGAGACTGCCAGTCCAGTGGTTCGGCTCAGGTCGCGAATGACCGGTATCATCATGGCAACCAGTGGCGTGTTGTTGAGGAAGGCACTACCGACAGCCACTGGCGGTAGGATTTTGATCTGGGCAGCCCGGAGCGATTTGGGCAGGCCGATCAATTTTTCCGCAATCAGAGTGATCGCGCCGGTGGCGTACATACCAGCCGCCACGGGGAAAAGAGCAGCTACGGTAATGACGCCCCGGTTGGAGAAACCTTTTAGCAGAGCATTTTCCTCTGCCAGTCCCAGCGTCATGCACGCCGCCAGGGTGTCCATGAAGACCAGCCAGGCGGGAAATCGATCCCAGATCAGCAGGACGAACATGACAGCCAGAACGCCCAGCACAATCCAGGCTTCAGTTGTCATGGATAACTCCTTCATCGGAAAGTCAAAAGGATCCCGCGGCCGGCCCATAACCCACCGTGTGAAACCAGCCTCGGAAATACCCGCTCCGTCCGCTCGGGACCAGGCGTGAGCAGGACGTCTGAACCGAGATTAAATTATAGCATACTGTTTTGCGGCATGCCAGAAGAAGTTCTCCCGCGGGGCACTTGACATTCGCTGAGGTCTGTGTAATCTGGTTGTGACTGTTCGGGTGTCATTGCGACGCCATGGCAGCAGCCGATGCGGGAGGTAGCAGACGATGCGTGACGCCGGCAGGCGGTGCGTGAGGCAGGTAGCGTGACCTACGCATCTTCCCAATTATCTGCGCCAGACCAGGCAAGCGGGAGTCCATCGACATCGCGTGCCACAATTGGTCGTTCTGGCGTGAGTTCGAGCGAGAGTCCAGGAGTTCACACTCTGGTTCCCCGCCTTCGCGGGCCCCTCCGGGTGCACGCGAGGATGACACAAGGTTGGTCCGGAAATCGCGAGTTTCTAAGCAGGAGATCAGTTTGAGTCTATCCACAACTGTACCAGACAATGGCGCCCGGTTGGGTATCCCGACCAGATTGTATGATGCCTATATCTTCGATCTCGACGGCACTGTTTACCTGGGCGAATCGCTGCTGCCGACGGCCGGCGAGACGATCGAAGCTTTGCGGCGGCTCGGCCGGCGAACGGTCTTCTTGTCCAATAACCCAACCGAGACACGAGACACCTATGCCCGAAAGCTGACCCGGCTTGGTTTAGCGACGCCGGCCGGGGATGTGATCAACTCGTCGTTGGTGATGGCGCAGTTCCTGGGTCGCACCATGCCGGGGGCACGCCTGTTCGTGGTCGGCGAGCAACCGTTGCTGGATGTGCTGAGCGAGGCCGGCTTCGAGATGAGCGACGACCCGCGTCAGATAGATGCGGTGATTGCCAGCTTTGATCGCACCTTTGCATACAGCAAGCTGCAGACCGCGTTTGACGCCATTCGCGCCGGCGCAAAGTTTTTTGCCACCAACGGAGATCGTTACTGCCCTGTGCCAGGTGGCGGCCAGCCCGACGCTGCGGCGGTTATCGCTGCCATCGAGGCGTGCACCGACACGACGATCGAGGCCATCGTGGGCAAGCCTTCGAAGCACATGGCGCAGGCCATTCTTGATCTGGTTGACCTGCCGCCAGATCGCTGCCTGATGATCGGCGATCGGCTGGAAACAGATGTGCTCATGGGCTTGGATTCCGGCATGGATGCCGCGCTGACGCTGACCGGCGCAACATCCGCTGAGCAGGCGGCGGCGTCCGAGATACGGCCTACTTATGTTATTCGACAATTGAGCGATTTGGTGAGGTTATGATGTCACGATGACATTCTGACATATTGACATATCGACATACTAACCATGAAACACACGAGCGGCCTGCGCCTATGGTGTTGCTGGCGTCTGTCTAGCCCAGCACAAAATCGATCCGATCGCACACTTTGCCGTTGATCTTCGGCTCGACAGCATGGGCGCCTGGATAGTAGCGCCGCGTCGTGACCGGTTTGAAGCTGTGCCGTTTGGTGATGTGAATCACTTCGCCCGGTCCGATGGTGCGCTTCGCCAGCTTAAACACCTTGGCAGTTTGCTTGCCATTGGCCCGCATCAGGTGTACCACATAGTCGATCATCAGATTCTGAGGCGCACCGCTCAAAGATTCGATGTCGAAGCTGATAGTCACTGTGCCACCCATGGCGACAGCTGGCGGTTCAACCGCCACGTTTCCCACGGCGATGGCGGGTTGACTGGGGTATCCCAACAGTTCGAGGGCTTCGGGTCGACCCTGCTTGAGCAGGGTTCGCGGCCCATGGCGAGTGATCCACCTTATCTCGTCGGCGTCGTGGGCCTGCCAGTCGTCCAGCCCATATACCTCCACGTAGTCGGGGAATACCATCTTTTCAAAGCCATAGTCTCCCAAAAGGGGAAGTGCGTCCTGGAGGATCGCCAGGGCAGCCGGGTAGTCCTCCGGCAGGAAGCGCTGCAGAACAATGGTGATCTGGCGCATTCGCCCTTTGAGTTCCAGCGCCTCCCAGGTATCGTCGAAGACGCCTGTCAGGAATGCCTCACCGTCAAAGCCGGCATAAACCTCCTCAAAAGCGCCTGCCATGGCTGCTACCGACTGGCGGTTGTACATGTTTTTCAGGGCTGTATCGCTCATAGTCTGTTATCAACCGACAAATTGGCGGAGGAATCGTCTGACAATTAGCGCGCCTCTTCGGTCAAATCCTGGCGGTGCAGCGGGAACACGTCCAGGACCACCACGGCCTCCAACGTAGTGGGTAGCTCGGTTCCGGGGGGAATGGTCAGGGCAACCGCCGTCAGATTGCCCTCACTATCCGACTCTGCCGTCAGATTGGCGAGGTAATCAAGATTGACCGCCTCGGTCCGGGCTGAATCGATTAGCAGAATAGCGGGCCGGTGTTGATCCAGCGGGTAAGTGCTTCCCTCTGTCAACTCAAGCCTGGCTACCACCTTTCCTTCGGTGTTCCCAGCCGGTGCAGTGAAGTCAACTGAAGCAACCGCGATGCCATCGGGGC